>NZ_JAHEBC010000072.1 GCF_024642405.1 Algoriphagus sp.
TTTTTGTCCTTAGAATTAGCAAAGTAAAAAATCACATTATCGAAAAAATACTGGATTGGTTTCCAGCTATTCTCTTCGCCTATGTAATTCCGGCGGGCTTTACACATCTTTTTGGATGGGATCTTTCTGCGGTTTATTTACATAATTTAAGCCGCAACTGGATTATACCTATCACGCTTTTAGCAGTAATGAGTGCTTTACCTTTGAAGCAACTTGCAATAGTGGGTGTTAAGCCTTTGATTTTGTTCTTTATTGGTTCGGCTATCATTGCCACACTTCCGGTTATTTTGGTTTTGGTATTTTCCGGGATAGACCCATTGTCTTCAGATCTATTTATAGGTCAAAGCTATTGGAAAGGCTTAGTACCAATCGTCGGAGGATGGATAGGAGGAAGTACGAGCCAGTTGATATTAAAGGAACTAGCACAAACGCCTGAATCATTATTTCTTTCTGTTTTGGTTTTAGACAATATTCTTGTCAATATCTGGACAATTTTAATGTTTCAGTTTATTAAGAAAGGTGAAGCTTTAAACATGATTTTCGGTATTAAGGACTCTATTCCGGATCAATCTGAAGTTAATATAAACAAGGGAGGGAGGAAAATTTTCCCATTGATTACCTTCCTAATTTTTGTTGGGATAGCATCGATAATTTTCTTTCTTAACATTTCATTTTTGGGAATGGTCGTTAGCCTATCAATCTTAGGATTGGTGTTAGGCAATGTCATCAAAATTTGGAACACTCACTTTGCTTTAAAATTAGGAGGTATTTGTATTGTTTTAGTTATGGCAATCTTAGGACTACGTTTAGACTTCAGTAACTTAAGCTTACCATGGATATTTATATTTTTGGTTGTGATTTGGCTAGTTCTTCACTTTGTTGGGATGCTGATTTCTGCCAAAATCTTAAAATTAAACTTAGTATGGGTACCAATTGCATCCATGGCAAATCTTGGAGGGATCTCCACTGCTCCTGCTGTTACTGCAGCTTACCGAAAGGATTTGATGCCACATGCAATTTTACTAGCAATCCTAAGTATGGTAACAGGTACAGGGTGGGGGATGTTGACCATTTATCTATTTGAGCGATTAAATTAAATTTCCAATGCAAATACCAAGTTTGGCTGAGATTAAAAGAGAATTAAGCTATTTAAATGAAAAAGAGCTCAGAGAGTATATTATTGACTTAAGTAAGTTTAGTAGAGACAACAAGGCTTATTTATTTTTTAAACTTTATGGAAGAGACCAACCAGGGCTCTATGTGCAAATGGTACAGGAAGAATTGGAAAATGATTTTCAAAATGCTCGTGGGGATCACTCTTATTATGCTAAGAAATCAGCTCAAAAGATTCGAAGAAAGATGAACAAGCTTTTAAAGCTTAGTAAAGACAAAACGGATCAGATAGAAATTCTCTTATTTTTCTGTGAAAAAATAAGAGAATTTGGGTTTTTAAAACACGGAAATTTAGTTATCGATAACCTTTATAAAACTCAGGTAGCTAAGGCCAATAAGCTAATTTCGGGACTTCATGAAGATCTTCAGTTTGATTATGAAGGAAGGTTAGATGATATGGCGTAAAAAAGCCCCTGAATATTCCAGAGGCTTGATTATCATGCTAAAATTAAATTTTTATTTATTTGGCCAATTAGCCCAAATGCTACAATGACCAGCATTATCTGTTTTGCCAATCTCAGTCTGAACTCCTGAGTAGCTTGCATTCATAACTGCTCTAGGAGAAAATTGAACTGTACCATTTTTCTTTATGAAAGCAGTTCCAAAATGAGCCTGACTTAATCCATGTCCCATTTCATGTAATGCAACTGTCTCTACGTCAAAAGTAGCACCATCTGCCCAAGGAAAATTGTCATTGTAATATATTTCTCTAACAGCAGCATCTATTTTACCATCTCCATTTGTATCTATTGGATTTCCTTCATCATCTATCCAAATAAGTGTGAATGTAACGCCTAAAATGAAATTAGAACCTCCAGGAGCAAGAAAATCAAAAAATTCAGCAGGCATAAATCCTAAATGCTCAACATCTGCAATAGCGCCATCGATACTAGGAAAACCTAAAATGTTTGCAATAATACCGATTGGAAGAGGTATAGCATCAATTTTAGTCAATCCTAATTCAGAACAAGTTACTTCATCCCAAGTTTGTGCTGCTCTATCTATTGCTGCGGTAGCAGTTGCAACATCTACTGAGGAAGAAGCCCTGAACTCATCAACATAATAAGACATATCCGGGGTTTCATAAAGCTTTTCAAATGGCGAAAAATCAATAGATAATTTTTTAGAACCTTTATTATCAAAAATAACTGTTCTACCCATCTCCTCGCTTTCTGGTGCAGTAATATACTCAGCCATATAAAGCTTGGCTTTGTATTTAGAAGGTGCTAATCTGGCATTTTCATTTAACGATTTTACATCAATCGCTGGTAAATCCAAATTCCTGTAAACAATCTCTTCCTCAAATTTTTGTTGTGAGAGATCTGTTGACTCATCAATGTTTTGGCAAGCATAAAGCAGTAAACCAGAACAAAAAACCAAAATAATCCTATTTAATTTCATAAAAGTGTTTGTTTAGTTAAAAATTTATACATTAAAATAATCATATAATTTTAATAATATTAATATACATCAAAAAATATTATTTGAATTACATTATTAATTATTCAAAAAGTTAGTTTAAAATCATTACCGGATTTAGAAAACTACTCTTTGACAGAAAAAGGAATTAATCTAAAGCTAGTTTCAATTTCTTTAGCTTTTGTGTTTTCCAAATCAATTTCAAAAAGTCTGTTAAGGTTATTTCCAGCCAGGTCTTCCAAACGACTTTCAATTTCAAGTTGATAGGATCCTGAACCCCAATTTTCATCAGGAAAAAATTGAATAGATTTCTCTTCTAGACCTATTTCCCATTTCCCGGAAACAATATTCATTTCTTCGTTTTTAATTTGAAAAACCTCATTAAGAAGACTATAATCCAAGGTTTCCGAGAAATTGATCTCAAATGCTGTTTTTGAGTTTGACTTAGGAGTTTTCAATTGCCAAAGTTTTGGATCTGGAGAAATACTATCTCTACCAGTGACTATGAAATTTTTTGTATAGTATTTTGCCAACCCTAATCCATTTTGATCTTTCCAACCATCGGCAATTATCAATTCGTATCGTTGCTCATTTTTTAATGGGGCTCCCATTTCAAGATTCGGAATCAAATCTCTTTTGATTCTCCCCGGGTCCAACCATATGGTCAGTTGTGTCCTTGTTTCATTCCACAGTTCTGGCTGGAGATCCAAAAACACTCCCGGAATAGTGTCTTTTTCTGAATCCAATAAGCTAATAAAATTCAATGCAACCCCTTCCTTCATGGGTTGCGAAAAACTAATATAAATCTTCAAAAGATTTTCTGGAACAGTGTCTTGGCTTGGATAAATTGAAACAATCTTTGGAATAGAATATAAGCCATCAGGAAGTGGAATTTGAATCGATGCAATTTCTTTGCCTTCCAATATAAGTTCATATGATAATCCTCTCGTGAAAGGAATTATTGGAGTAAAAAGTATTTGATTTCCTTTATCCTCTATTTTTCCAATAATAGAGACTCTTTTACCATCCTGAATCAATCTTATTTCTAAATCATCAGGATTATTAATATTTGGAATTTGGAAGGCTACTGCTTTATTATCTTCCCAAACAATTGAAATATTTTCCTCTGAATTTTGATCACAGGAAATCAAAAAAAAAGAAATAAAAAAAATCAGGTTATGAATTACCCATAACCTGATTATAAAAGATTTCATACGCATTATCTCAATAAATAATCAGCTTTATCAGTGGACCATAAATCCAAAGATCCATTGGATTTTCTTTGAAGAATGATCATTGTTTCATTATCCATTTTATCTAATTGCTGAACATTCGTCAACGGCATAGAAACAAAATCAACTCCATCCGTAGCAAAATTATCCGCAACAGGCTCCGTCAATGATCCTTCAAAATTTTCTATATCAGCAAAGTTTACTCGGAAAACAGGTCTGTTAGAATTAGCCATTACTAGATATGACTTACCATTTTTTTCAACATTCAAAATATCTAAGGGCTGATTTCCACTTCCCATTTCAGCAATAGTTCTACCTTTAATATGCTTTCCAGCTTTTAAATCTTCCATTGGAAATAAAACTAATGGAGTACAGGTATAGCTTGCAACCAAATAATCCTTACCATTGATTTCAGCGGTCGTGAAAGTTTTGATAGGGGAAGTGGTTTCATATCTTCCATGAGCAGCATGAAAAATCTCTAAAGATGCATGATCCTGATTGTCAGTGAAAGGGAAGGGAATACTTCTAAAAGTAGAACTGAACTCTTGGTTAGAAAGCCCACTCACTAATAATTTTCCATCAGAATAACCCAAGTCAGAAATTGATGAGATCCTTAATGAGCGACCTCTACCGTCTTTTGCATCTTCTGCAGGAGAATTATTTAATTCAACTGATGCATATTCCACATTATCTAATGATACAGGTTTAATTTCATCTCCTTCGAGTTTCATTAGGACTGGAGTCCCGTCACCTGCTTGCAATGATAAATAAACCTTTTTTGAGTTCGGGTTTACCGCTATATCCAAAATAGAAATATTATCTGTAGTGGTACCTAGCATATCAGCAAGCTTCTTGTCAATTCCTATAATAGATACAGATGGAATTTCGGAAGTAAAGCCGTTGTCTTTTGTATTTAAAGCAAATACCGAGGCACTTTTTGAATCTCCAATGAACAATACTCCTTCAGGGCCAAATGCTAAAGAAGTCATTGATTTAATCTCGGGCGTACCTTTTGTCATTCCAAATGGCAATTCTTCCTTATTAAAAGTGAATGCCATAATTAAAGATATCCCAAGGCATAAACCCATTATTTTACTTATATTTTTCATGGTTACTATTATTTAAATATCTGAATTATATTAAGTTATAAAATTTAGGTCAAAATCTTAAACCACTCATAAAAATCAATTCTTATTTGAGGGTGGATCTTTTCAACTAAATACAAGTCATTTAGTTTCAGAAAGGATTAAAGCTTAAACTTTTCTCTTTGGGGAATTCAAACAATAGCTTAAATAAGTCGGATGAATTTTGATCTTTAAAATGTGAATTGAAATTTCAATCTTCTTTAAATCTATTTTGACCTCCACCAAAATTCATTTTTTCTTTCTTTCGACAAATCAACAAGTTCGCCCAAACTAGGAGTAAGAAATTTTATCGATTCCTTTGCTGCAGATTCTACAAACTTCTCTACTGGCTCAGTCCAGTGATGTTGTGCCAAAGAAAACCCCGCCCAATGTACGGGCATAATTTGATTAGCATTTGCATCCAAAGCAGCTTTGACGCTTTCTTCGGGAAACATATGGATAAGCTTCCAATTTTCATTATACTGGCCACATTCCATCCATGCAAAATCAAAAGGTCCCAGTCTTTTTCCTACATCGATAAAGTGATTTCCATATCCACCATCTCCACTAAACCAGAGATTTTCTTGTCCAGTCTTAAAAACCCAACCGCCCCACATTGATTTAGCTCTATCCGAGAGTCCTCTTCCTGAGAAGTGTCTAGTAGGGGTATAAGTTATTTGAATGTCATCTAAAGAATCTGACTTCCACCAATCAAACTCGGAAATGTTTTTCTCTTCAAACCCCCATTTTTTAAGATGTCTTCCAACCCCCATTCCTACAAAAAGTCTTTTCACTTTAGGTTTAAGGAGATTCATACTCTTTAAATCCAAATGATCGTAATGGTCATGCGTCATCATTAATAGATCAATTTCAGGAAAGTCATCAATAAGCTCTAATGTATTTTCGCTAAAACGTTTGGTAGAAAAAGGAGCAATCGGAGAAGCGTCCGGACCAAGCATTGGATCAATTAATATGGTTTTACTATTTATTCTAAGAAGGACAGCAGAATGTCCGTACCATATAAATTTTGCCTTTTCAGATGGGGCTAAAAATTCTTCTTTATTAAATGGTTTAATGGGAATTTTCTGAATGGGCTCTCTACCTTCTTTTTCACAAAACTGTTTATAAAGAAATTTGGGAAGTGCCTGAAAGCTGAAATCCATACTGGTAGGTTCCAAATTCAAAAACTTTTCACCATCCCAATTTTTAATATCCTGAAATTTTTCAATCTCTTTTTTGGTAATTTTTCCTCCAAACTGTCTTCTCATATTTCTAAAAATATTTTTATTTCAAAAACACACCAAATTCTTAAGTAAGCCTAACTTATAAATTCATAAAATTATAAGATGCTTCTTAAGAAGAAAGTTTCACTTCTATTTTTTTTATCATTTCATTTTTGAAATGAAAGTTTATGATATCTACTTTTTTTTAAAATTAGATAATTGAATTGCAATCAGTTATATGATTCATTTGGAAAAAAGGTTAAATTCATTCATAATTTTTCCTTGATCTATTCTTTTTAACTTAATTCTTTGAAATATGACCGGACTAACTGTTTTAGATGTTTTTATAAGTTTAGTATTCATTTATTTACTTTACAGTCTTTTCACTATGACTGTAATAGAGTCTATAACTTCAGCTTTTGGTTCTAGGTCCAAAAACTTGCAAACAGGTATAGATAGGCTCTTATCAGATGATAAGAATTCCAGTCGGTGGAATCACACATTTTTAAACTTATTCTATTCATTTGCGACCAATTCCTTTACCAATTCTTTTTATAAACACCCCTCAATCAAATACCTTGGGCATAAAGGAATAAATACAAAACCCTCATACATTTCAGCAGATCGCTTCAGTTCTACATTGGTAGATATTTTAAAAAAGGGATATCACCAAGATGCTCAGGATAATATAAGTACAACATTAGGTGACATGTTGCCTTTTGATTTAACAGCATTAAAAGCTCGGATAGCCAAACTTGGAGAGGACTTAAAAAACCTGGAAGCTAAGGATCCGACAAATACCTTTGAAATTGAATCTACCAAAGAAGAGCTAGATTTTTTGAATACTGATCTTCAGAAGCGCTTAAGTGATCTTCCTGAGTTTTTAAATGAAACTTTAACAATAGATCCAGACACCAAATATCAATTAAAAAAACTATGGCAAGATGCCTCAGATGACGTAGATAAATTTAAAGGGCTTGTCAGCAATTGGTATGATGAGCAAATGGATAGAATAACTGGATGGTATAAAAGGAAGGTAACTTATTTTACGTTTGTCGTTGGGTTTATTATTGCAATGTTATTCAATGTAGATACCATTCATATAGTTAAAGACTTATCTACCAATGAAACAATGAGGACACTTTTGGTAAACAGTGCACAAGAATTCATTGCCAATAATCCCGATGGTATAACTGACAGCACCAAGAATGAGCAAAAAGAATACATAATGGCTGTTAAAGAAGAAATAGACAGTTATAATTCGGTTCTTAGCAGTAATAAAGAGGATAACTACCCTGCAATTCTTGGCTGGCTGATTACAGCTTTTGCCATTTCTTTAGGTGCACCTTTTTGGTTTGATATGCTAAACAAAGTCATGAAAGTGAGACCTTCAATTCAAATCCCATCCAATCCAAACCAGGGCGGTAGTGCCAGTGGTGGAAATCAAAATAAAGCTATTGGATAATGGAATCATTTAAAGGATTGGTAACCAAATTGATTCATACCCGCATTGATTATCCATCTGTCAATGCCGAAAAAGGAATTTTAATTCCACAGAATTCAGAAGTTGAAATTTCTCATGCCGTTAAAGGACAAATGTATCGAACATCGGATAATTGGTATGTATTAACTAATAAAACATTCATCTGGAGTGGAGCGATTCATACTGGTCAGGATATTCCAGTTATTTCCAAAAAACTTTTAATTACGGCAGATGATATTGGGATTGTGAAAGAAATTGATCTAGGAGCCAAAATTGCTCTAAGAGAAGGTTGGATAAACTCAGTAGCAATTTTAGTTAATGGTGAAAATGATGCGGACTTGAGAGATTTTTCAAATTTTCTAAAAACAGCAACTGGTAAAGATTCAAATATTCCTTTGTTTGAAACTACACATGTTGGATTACACTTTACGATTACTTCTGGTAAGCCAGTTGCTAACGCTGCAGATACCGCATTACTTTTGGATCAAGATGGATGCTTTTCCAAATTCACTGAAATAGATAAGATCTATGAAACTGATCAATGTATCAGTCAAATTAAAATAGAATTTCAAGCTCAATACGATAAATTTAAACGAATCTTTGGTAGGGAGCCAGATCATCTGACTTCACATCATGATGTGCTTACTTTTAACTTCCCATTATTTAAGTTTATGCATGAATGGTCTAGTGAAAAAAATATTCCAATTAGAACGCATAAATTTCTTCCAAGTGGAAAACGGTTTTGGTATGATACATTAGTCATTAGGAAATTGGATCTGCCAAGTATTTCTAGAATGGATGAATGGAAAAATGAAAATGGGACAAAAGCTTTCGGCCCTGAACATACTTTTGTGGCTCATTATGGTCCCATACCGCCATTTGCTGTAGTTGATTATCCAAGTGAAGTCAGGAAAAAAAATAAAAAAATAAAAGAAGCTATTTCTGATTTTTTACTTAGCAGAGATTCTGTGAGAGAGATCGTTATACACTTGATAAAATCAGATTTTAGAGCTCAAAGAGATCTGATCATCCAGCATAAATCTCTATTGAATTTATATTCAGGAATTGATATAAAATATTTCGATGGGAGAGTTGCTGAATATTTATCATTAAAAAATAACAACTTTATCAAAACGAATCCATGGGTACAATTTCTACCATGCTCTTATCGATTAACTACTTAAGAATTTGTAAAATATTCCACCATTTTTGATTTATTTCATCCTCAATAAGAAATATTAAATTTCCCAAAAAAAAATGTGTATATCCGCAATTCTACCAGTAAGGAGACTAATGCAATACAAAATAAGCTCAACTGTAAATTTTAGGCTGCTTCGGTCTTCGGTCATCGGTCTTCCGACCAGATAAGCAAAGAATTTAAGGTGATTGGCATTATTGCGGATAATCATAAAAAAAATTAATCTATCCAGAATTAATACTATCGACTTTTCCTTGTCAATTCCTGAAAAGCTCCTGCTCTTAATTCATAATCAAAAGAGTTGATACAAGGATCTATTTTACCAAAATGAAATTCTATCTCGTACATTATTTTATCCAGGCTTCGGTAATAATCCAACCAAAAAATATCAAAATCATCTAGGCCATAAAAGTTGGACCAAGCAAGAAAATCTGTTTCATCTATATAATCTTCAAGGGATTTTAAGATTAAATAAATACACAAAATTTGATTTGATTCATCGAAATCTCCACCTTCGTCTTGAATGTAGATTTCCCAAGATCCTTTTTTGGAACCAAACTTTACAAAAAGTAAAGAGTCTCTTTCTCCCAGTAATGCAACCCTGATTTCATTTTCCTCTTGATACTTCTTAAGTTTTAGAATTTCGGGATAGTTATTCATTATTAAAGTAAAAAGAGAAGTGGGTTTAGAAACATAAAAACCCACTTCTCAAATGATCTATTTCTTTTCCAAGGAAATTTTTTCTGGAAGCACTTCATTGAGTTTTTTAAGCTCTCCATTTAGGATCTCATCCAATTTGGATAAATGTCCTTCCAATTCACCTGAAAGTTCTTCAAAAACAACATATGCAGCGTCCGTAGGCTTGGCCTGACCAGACTCCACGCTACGTTGTAATGAAGCTAATCGATTATTCAGTTTAATAGGGAAGTTCAAAGGATCTTGACCAGATTGATTTTGAACTTGATACAAATCTTCTTCAATTACTTTCATTTTAGAAAGAATATCATCAATCTGGGCTTTTACTTTCGCATTTCCTTTAACTCCATTGGCCTGCTCTCTAATATTTCTAATCAAAATCACAGCTTCATTGGCTTCAGAAACCTTATCCCTGATTTGAATTGCTAGATCAAATTGTTCTTGTAAATCGATCGCAGAGACGCCCTCAAGGTTAGGATCCATTTCTAAATTGAAAGAAGTATTTTTCTCAATATCACTTGTTTTTAGAGTTACTTGATATTCTCCGATAGGTGCCATAGGGCCTCTTTGAGGTCTAGCCGACCAAATAATCATTCCCTCAAAAACTGTTGCACCAGGATATCTCATGTCCCAAGTGAAAGTATTTAAACCAGCTTTCAGGGCAGGATTATTTCGTCCTTCTTTTCCTTTGGTTCCAGTATAGGAATTGATCAAATTACCTTCTGCATCTTTGATTTCAATCGTAACTGATTCTGCTTCCTCAGGAAGATAATACTGGATTGCGGCCTCATAAACGCCTCTTATTGGATTTGCAGGCTTGAATAACATAACCTCATTTTCAGAACTAACTTCAACTGCTTCTCTTAAAGGTCGTATATCATCAAGGATCCAAAATCCTCTTCCATGAGATCCCAAGACAACATCATCATTTTTCAATACCAAATCACGGATAGGAGTGTCGGGCAAATTTAATTGCAATGATTGCCATTCGGCTCCATCATTAAAGGAAACATAAACTCCATGCTCAGTAGCTAAATACAAAAGTCCAGGTTTTTCTAAATCTTCTCTTATTGCCCTAGCAAAGTGCCCATCTTCAATACCATTAATGATTTTAGTCCAGGTTTTTCCATAATCTTTTGTCTTGAAAACGTAGGGCTGACGATCGTCTACTTGATATCTATTTGCAGCCAAGTATAGAGTTCCAGGCTGGAATTTCCCTTCATCAATGATACTTACCCGCGAGAATTTCGGTAAATCTGCCGGTGTAATATCTGTCCAATTTTGTCCTCCATCCTGAGTAATATGTACTTTTCCATCATCAGAACCTGCCCAGATTGTATTGACATCATGCATAGAAGGAGCTAAAGCAAAAACAGTTGCATATATTTCCGGACCATTCATATCCATGGTGATAACTCCACCGGTTTTTCCTAGTGTTTCTGGGTCTGCATAGGTTAAATCAGGACTGATTTTCTCCCAACTTTGCCCATCATCTGTAGTTTTCCAAACATGCTGTGAGGTTGTATACATAATGTTTGGATCCAACGGAGAAAACATGATAGGAAATGTCCATTGCCATCTTTCTGGAAGGGCAGAGGCGGGTTCTCCAGAAAAGAATCTTGGGTAAACCTGGATATCTCTGTATTGACCTGTCATTCGATTGTACCGAGTAAGCAGAGCACCTTGTGAACCAGCATAAAAGACATCTGGATCTGTTGGACTTTGTGTAATCCAACCACTTTCACCGCCACCGACTGCATAATGATATCCATGTCCTGGACCTCTTCCAAGCATGTGATTCCAACCTTCAGAGGGCATAGCTAGGGTACTGTTATCCTGCTGAGCACCAGCTACATGATACGGAACATCTGAAGTAGTCATAACATGATAAAACTGAGAAGTAGGGTAGTCTTCTTCTGTCCAGGTTTTACCGCCGTTAATACTTACTACACCACCACCATCATTTGAAGAAATCATTCTCATTGGATCATTGGGATCGATCCAGAGATCATGATTATCTCCATGAGGTACAGAAATTTCTACATCAAAAGTTTCGCCTCCATCTGTAGATTTCCAAAAATCTACGTTCAGTCCATAGACCGTATTTTTATCGATTGGATCTGCATAAATCCTAGAGTAATAAAATGCTCTTTGTCTCAGCTTCCTTTCATCATTTACCTTCTTCCAAGTCTTTCCGGCATCATCAGATCTGAAAACACCACCTTCATTCGCTTCCACTATTGCCCAAACTCTATTTGGATCTGCCGGAGAAACCGTTACACCTATTTTACCAATAGGCCCTTCTGGCATCCCTGGGTTGGTGGTTAAATCTGTCCAAGTATCTCCACCATCTTCAGATTTCCAAAGTTTAGAGTCAGGACCGCCTCCCCACATTTTCCAGGCTTTTCTGTATACTTGCCAAGTTGAGGCATAAAGAACCTTTGGGTTTGTTCTGTCAATAATCAAATCAGCAGCTCCTGCCTTATCGCTTACATACAAGACTTTTTCCCAATTATTCCCTCCATCTGTAGACCGGAAAACTCCCCGTTCCTCATTCTCTCCATAGGGATGACCTAATGCAGCCACATAAACAATATCAGGATTGGTTGGATGAACGCGGATTCTGGAAATTGCCTGAGTCTCTTTTAAACCCAAATGCCTCCAGGTTTCTCCTCCATCGGTGGTTTTATAGACTCCATCTCCTTGGGTGATGCTACCACGAAGTTGAGTTTCGCCTCCTCCAATGTAAACCACATCAGGATTAGTCTCAGCAACCGCTACCGCTCCAATACTTGAAGAAGAGATCTTTCCATCAGTAACCGGAAACCATTCATTTCCGCCATCAATCGTTTTCCATAGTCCACCACCAGTGGCTCCGAAATAATACTCATTCTTTCTTCCCGGACTACCTGAAGATCCAAGTGATCTACCACCGCGATCGGGGCCGATATTTCTCCAAGAGTAACTGCTATAGAATGTAGGATCTACAGGTTTCGTCTGGCCTTGCGCCAATACCTCCAAATCGAAAAAGGCTAATCCCAGGCATATTAGTAATATCTGGAGTCGTTGATAATTGTGTTTCATGTTCGTTGATGGTTGTGTCAGAAATTAAATTACAAAAAGAAAAGAAAGGTCAAAAAAGTCTTTTTTGGACGGTTAAATGATGTCTGGAACTTAAGTCAATCAAAGTTTTACAATCATATTAGAATTTCTAATAACTTCCAAAGACGTTGGCTATAGTATATTATCCAAATCTAAAGTAATTACTAAAAAGGGAATTGAAATTCACGTTTTTGAGCTAATTTTCACGGAAATAAGTCTACCCCATGAAAAAACTATTTTACATAGCAATCATTTTACTTACTTCCTGTAGCAAGGAAGTCAATTTAGAAAACCAAAAATCTCAGAAGCAATTTGTAAGCATTGAAGAAAATGATCCTAGCATTAAACCTGGAGATAATTTCTTTATGCATGTCAATGGCAAATGGTATGAAACCGCAAAAATCGCAGATGATCAAGTTGGAGTAGGGTCTTATTCATTTTTGAATATTCCCCAAAAAGAGCTTTTGGAAAATATTTTGGAAGAAGTTTCTCAATCTGAATTTCCAAAAGGAAGCATTGAGCAGAAACTCGGTGATTTTTATGCTTCGGGAATGGATACAGCTTCGATAAATACAAGAGGTTTTGAGCCCATCCAACCCATTTTAACTCAAATCGATGAGATCAAAAGTGTTCAAGATTTAAATCAATTTATCTCCTCTGAACTTAAGTCAAACAATTCGTCCATTCTCAGTTTGAACATTTCTCCAGATGATGAAAATAGTAAAATAAACATTGTTCATTTATCCCAAACAGGTTTAGGATTACCAGATCGGGATTATTATTTCAAAAACGATTCATCTACACTAGGAATTCAAAAGGCCTATCAAACCTACCTTTCTACTTTATTTCAATTAACTGGCTCGGATAAAACTGAAGCCCAAAAAGCCGCTTTGACCGCTTATGGCATTGAAAAGTCTTTGGCCGAATCACATAAAACAAGAATTGAAAGAAGAAATATCAAAGAAAACTACCACAAACTAGCGGTAAGTGATTTTGAGAAGAATCATCCCAACCTTGGTTTACGATCTGTATTATCGGATTTAGGTTTAGATGCAGATTCAGTGGATGTAAGACAGCCGGCTTACTACGAAAAACTGAATGCGATACTTTCCTCACTTCCAATTGAGGATTGGAAAATTTATTTAAAAGCGAGCACCTTATCCAGCTATGCTGATATATTAAGTACTCCTTTCGAAAACGCAGCTTTCGAATATTCAAAAGTTGTCTCTGGACAATCTACCCAACTTACGAGGGCACAACAAATGGTTCAGAAAGTTGATCGGCAATTAGGCTTTGATTTGGGACAATTGTATGTCAAAAGGTATTTCAACGAAGACGCTAAACAACGTGTCCAGAAATTGGTCGATAACCTTCAAAAAGCTTTCGAAAACCGGATCAATCAATTAGACTGGATGAGCGATAGTACGAAAGCTCAAGCCAAGGAAAAATTATATGCGATTACTAAAAAAATAGGCTATCCGGATGAGTGGAGAGAATATAATGTAGAGATAGACAAGAATAATTATTTTGAAAATGTAATCGAGCTTAGAAAAGATGCCAGCCAATATCAATTGGCGAAATTCGGCAAGGAACCTAATCGACAGGAGTGGGGAACGACTCCAAGTACGGTTACCGCCTATTACAATCCACCACTAAATGAAATTGTTTTTCCGGCGGGTATCCTTCAATACCCTTATTTCGACCTTTACGCAGATGATGCCATCAACTATGGCGGAATCGGAATGGTGATTGGTCATGAATTGACTCACGCTTTTGATGACCAAGGCTCTCAATTTGATAAAGATGGGAATGTGAAAAATTGGTGGACCAAATCTGATTTTGAAAAATTCAAGGCTAAAACCCAGCAGTTGATCGATCGATATGATTCATTTACAGTTTTGGATACTGTCCACTTAAAGGGAGCCATGACAATTGGTGAAAATACAGCTGATAATGGTGGAATTTATATTGCATACGATGCATTCAAAATGACCGAACAGGGACAGGATACTACGAAGATTGATGGATATACTCCCGATCAAAGATTTTGTTATTCTATAGCCAGAATTTGGCGTGTCAAAACCCGAGACGAGTATATGAGGGCCTATGTGACGACAAATTCACATTCCCCTGCAGTTTGGAGAGTTAATGGGCCTTTGATGAATTTTGATCCCTTCTACGATGCTTTTAATATCCAACCAGGAGATAAAAACTATAAAGCTCCCGAGGAAAGAATCAAAATCTGGTAATCCAAAATTGATTTAAATCCCGATTTACAAATAGGTTTCAAACAAATAGCGAATCTATCAATTGCATAGATTCGCTTTTTTTATGAAATAGAAATAAGAGGATACTTTTTATATTTTTTTAAAGAACTTATCTATAATTGAAAGAAATTATTTTGGAATTTAAGAGACATTCCTTTCTTTGTTAGAAGCATTTTTAAAATAATGAAAAACCAGTCCAGAATAATCAAAGGAACCTTCCTTATTGCCTCACTCATTTTTTCGATCAACGCTTTCAGTCAAACTGATTGGTTATTGGATAATACCTCATACAAAGCAAAGGTCATAGAGTCTAGGAATCAATTAGAATTGAATAATGGATTGGTCAATAGAATTATTAAGATTTCTCCCAATGCGGCCACTATAGGCTTAAATAATTTATACAGCGGTGAATCTTATTTGAGAGGTGTAAAGCCCGAAGCAGAAATAACTCTAAATGGAATCAATTACGAAGTTGGAGGATTAAAAGGACAACCGAATTATGCTTTTCTCAAAGAGGAGTGGATCGATGACTTGACTAGTTCCCCATCAGCAATGCAGTTCAAAGGATATGAAGTTTCTGAAACCAAAGTTCCATTTGAATGGGCTAGAGTTCGACCAAGTGATGAGGATGCTGATTGGCCCCCAAAAGGCGTACATCTTCGATTGGATTTCGAACTTCCTGAACCGAGTTCAATTTTAGCTACTGAACGCCCAATTCCTAGTTTTCTTGGGCGTAAAAAGCTCTTTGCCACAGACTTCAATCAGGATTTGGATGAAAACTGGAAGGTTATTAATTCTACATCTCACCCAAGATCTTCCTTTGAGAATGAAGGAAAACTTGGAGAAATATACACACCACAAAATACGGTGGT
>NZ_JAHEBC010000073.1 GCF_024642405.1 Algoriphagus sp.
AGTCTGCATAGGATCCCCAGTTATTTCCTGCTTCAGCAAATCCTAACAAGAAGATCGTTGCTGATGGATTAGGAGAAACCAAGAACCTTAATTCCATCACGTATTTGTTATAAACAACTCCTCCATATGGATCTGCATCTTCCTGTCCTCTAGTATCTCTTCCTGGAGTGATAGACTGGTTTTCATAGCCTCTTAGACCAATAATTTCTTGGCCTAGCGCAAAGTTGTTGAAAGTCATTCCATCACCACCCATTACGAATCTTTCCAATGGAATGATTCCAATACTGTTTCCATATGATCCCAAGAAGCCCATATGAGCTCTTGCACTTGCAACAAACTTAGAGGAGCCAAATAGTGGTGTATAAATAGAAGCATCAAACATCCACTTATGATATTCCAGCCACTTATATTTTTCTTGATCGGTTGACTCCTCGTTTATGTTTTTATTTAAAGAAGCATAAGGAGGAGTAAATGACGTAGAAAGGATAATGTTTGAACCAAACCTTGGGAAGGTTGGATTATCGACGTTATTCCTTGCAATCGTATTGTTGAATGTAATACTATTGGATGTACCCGTAGGATAGCTCAGACCGAAAGAAGTTCCGAATTGATCGAATTCATAAACCTGAAACTGCAATGAGTTACTGATACTGAAATAATCATCAGGCCATGTTACCCGCTTTGCAAGACCAAGAGTGACACCAGTGATTTTAAAGAAACCGAGTTCGTTACCAAAGTTTTGTTGGTTATAGAAGTCGACTTGTCTCTGCACTGAATGGTTGAAACTAAAGCTTAAAGCCTGAGGTTTCTTTCCACCAAACCAAGGCTCGGTTAGGGAAATAGAATAATTCTGGAAAGATCTACCATTTGCCTGTACTCTCAATGAAAGCTTTTGTCCATCACCTACTGGTAGCGGATCCCATTTGGAGAAATCTCCGATATTTTTGATCGAGAAGTTGTTGAAAACCAATCCGACAGTTCCAACGAAACCGTAGAAACCGCCCCATCCTCCTGACAATTCAATTTGGTCATTTGGTCGCTCTTCAAGTTCAAAAGTGATATCTACCGTTGCGGCTTCAAAGTTTGGCCGTAAGTCTGGGTTGATTTTTTCTGGATCAAAATAACCCAAAGTAGAAAGTTCACGAATAGTTCTAACAAGCAAACTTCTGTTAAATTTTTGACCTGGAAGAATTCGAATTTCACGCATGACCACGTGATCTGAAGTCCGCTCATTTCCTTTGATGCTGACGCTATTTACGGTGACCTGAGGCCCTTCAAAGATTCTCATTTCAAGATCTATAGAGTCGCCGGCCACATTGACTTCTACCGGGTCAATACTAAAGAAAAGATATCCATCATCTTGATACAAAGAACTGACATCATCCCCTTTTTGCGGATCATAATTCAGTCGCTTGTCCAATAATTCTTTGTTATAAACATCTCCTCTTTGGATTCCAAGCTTAGCAAGAAGCACAGGATCAGGGTGAATGTAATTTCCGGTGAAAGAAATATTCCTATAATAATACTTTCTACCTTCTTCTATTTCAATGTCTATATTGATTTTGTCTTGGCTAAAGTCATAAACTGAATCTTCTAAAATTTCAGCATCTCTGAATCCCCTACTGTTATAGAAGTTTATGACATTATCTTTATCCGTTTCATATTCTTTAGGAATATACTTTGAACCACTAAAGAAATTCAGTTTAAAGTTCTTATTGATATAAGACTGAACATCCTCTGTAGATACTGAATCTGTGTGAAGTATTGTATTGGCGTAATCAGAAGCAGACGCGTCAGTCATACGGGAGTATATGTCTTTAAAGACACTTACTCTTGCATGCTCATTGGTCTTCTTCAGTTTCTTTTTGACTTTTGAATCCGCAATTTCCTCATTGCCATAAATATTGATCGCATTGATCTTCACTTTAGAATTCATATCAACATCAAAGCGAAGTTTCACACTATTTGGCAGTGTAGTGTCTCTTTCTTGTAGGATTTTTACATCCGTGTTGAGATATCCTTTATCAAGGTAATATTTCTCAATTGTTCTTTTGGCTGTATTCAGAACATCATCCCGAACTACACGACCTCTGATATTAACTTTTTCGCGTAATTCACTTTCCTGGGTTTTGTTCATCCCGGTAAACTCCACTCTCGAAAATCTAGGACGCTCTGTAAGATCAAGCAACAAATAAATGTCATCTCCTTCTACCTTTGTGACTAGAATTTTAACATCTCCAATGATGCCTTGTCCCCAAAGTTTTTTCAAGGCACTTGAAATAGATTCTCCAGGTACTTCAATGGTATCGTCGACCTTCAGTCCGGAAAGCGAAATAATCGCAATTTCATCCAGGGTTGTCAAGCCAACAGCTTTTATTTCGGCGATTCTATAAGACTGAGGTTTTTGATAATTCAACTCCAGAATATTGATTGGTCTTGTGGACGCATAGCGGCTTTGACCCAAACGTATTTGGGCAAAAGCTGAACTTGTCCAAATCAGACAAAACAGAATCAGTATACTTCTTTTCATCAATTACTTAAGATTTAACTTGCTCACCTGTTTTACCAAATCTTCTTTCCCTTTTTTGGTAATCGAGTATCGCAGCGATCAGATGCTTTTCTCTAAAATCCGGCCATAACACAGGAGTAAAATGTAATTCTGTGTAGGCTAATTGCCATAGCAGAAAATTGCTAATTCTAAATTCTCCTGAAGTTCTGATCATCAATTCAGGATCAGGTATTCCGCGAGTTTCCAGATGGTCTGCAAATACTTCCTGAGAAATATCTTCGACTTTCAATTTTCCTTCTGAGACTTTTTGAGCAATGCGTTTGGCTGCTTGAGTGAGTTCCCATTGCCCACTGTAGCTAAGTGCTAAAACGAGTTTGAGACCTGTATTTTTAGAGGTTTTTTCTTTTGCCTCTATTAGTTGATTATATGCTGATTGGGGTAAACTATCAATATCACCAATACTTTCCATGATGATATTGTTTTTCATCATCATTGGCACCTCATTAGCAATAGTTTTTACCAAAAGTGCCATAAGACCTTCCACCTCATCTTTAGGACGTGACCAGTTTTCTGTTGAAAAAGAAAACAAGGTAAGATATTTTACTCCTAAATTATTGGCTCCTTCTATCGCATCTCGAACTGCCTTGATGGCATGGTGATGTCCGAAAATCCTCATGGCGCCTTTTTTCTTGGCCCAACGGCCGTTGCCGTCCATGATGATTGCAATATGTCGGGGGATTCTGTTTCGGTCTAATTCTTCCTTCATTCCAGTTTTTTCCGAATACCTTAATTTTTGGAGGTACAAAAATGCTATTTCTTTTCCAATAATTTACCCTAAGGTTCAATTAATTAATAAGCATAGCACTTGTTACTGGAGAAAGTGTAGCTAATAGTTAGTCCTAGGAAATAGTACCAGTCCTTATCATTCGGGTTTCCAAAATTAATCCCATATGGTGTATCAGGGTTATTTGGATCAGGAAATCTGGGTATTTCAGGTTCGGTACTATCTATTTTATCCAAATAATCAGTCAAAGTAGGTCTAAAACCTAATTCTGCTGCTAATGTCCATCTTTCATTCAGTCGGTATTTAACTCCTCCTCCAAATGGAATGACGACAGTTCCAAGATTATATCTAGTGGAAACATTGTAAGCATAGGTATTTCCCTTTGCAAAAGCATATGTATACCCCAATCCAAAGAAAGCATAGGGAGAAAAGCGGAATTCAGCATTACTTCTCAGGAAATCGAGAAAATTAAATTCCATCACTGCGGAAGCTTCTATGATTCCAGCACGAAATCTTCCATCTCTAGCCTCAGCGAGCCTATCTATTGGGTTAATACTGTCTGCTGCATTTAGTTTAGCCAAATTCAAGCCCACTCTAAGCGTCCAAACATTGTCAAAATTTCTCTTGCCAAACAACGTTCCTTGAAGGCCAATTTGGCCAGGATCAATCTTCCGAATTATATCTCCAGAGTAGGCTGCTACTCCGAGGCCACCACCAATTTCATATTCCTGTGCTTTGGATTCCAGACTAAAAGCCGAAAAAACAAGCAAGAAAATAAATAAGTGACTGAAAATCTGAAAATTGACCTTTTTCAAGACGATGCAAGTTATGAAGTAGCTAACGTATAAAAAACGCTTACTAGTATTTAACGGGTTAATAATTGTTAAGCTAATTTTAGTCGAAGTTACTAATCTTTTGTAAAATCTAGTTTCTCATATCGAATCCCCAATTTAGCTTTTGTCTAAGCGTATCAAAGAAATGATAATGCGGTAACTTAACCAATTGGGCTTCAAATTTTTCTTTTTTTACACTCAATTTAATTTCAGAAGAAATAGAAGTGGATCGAGAGTCCAGCGATATCAAAAACTTCTCAGCTCTTCCCTCAATTTCTAAGCTAATTTCGCTTTCATCTGAAATGATTATTGGACGAACATTTAGATTATGGGGACTTACCGGCGTGATGACAAAGCTTTTTGCCTCAGGTGAAATCAAAGGTCCACCACAACTTAATGAATATCCCGTGGATCCAGTAGGAGTGGAAACAATCAATCCATCTGCCCAATAGCTGTTTAAATATTTGCCATCAATATATGTATGCACGGTAATCATGGATGAGGTGTCCCGCTTGTGAATCGTGAATTCATTCAAAGCAAAGTTTAATCCATTGAAAAGGCGTTTGTGGGATGAAAGAGAAATCAAACTTCTTTTCTCGATCTGAAAATTATTTGTTGCAAGTTGGCTGATGGCAATAGAGATATCTTTTGTTGCTACAGTTGCCAGAAAACCCATTCTCCCGGTATTCAACCCTAATATTGGTATTTCTAAATTTCCTATCTGACAAACTGCATCCAGTAATGTTCCGTCTCCTCCGATAGAAATCATAAAATCCATAGATGCCATATCCGACTTACTTTCAATCGTTAAGTAATGGAGGAATTTATTACCATTCATTCGTAGTTGCCTATCAAATTGCTTGGTGGCAAAAATTTCAAATTTGAATTTGCTTAGCTCTTCAAAAAGAATTTGAACATGCTGGAAATACTCGGATTTCAGAGCTAAGCCATGTAAGGCTACCTTCATGGATTAAATATCTAAAAATCTTAGCAAGTTACCGATTCGATCTTCCTCACTACTCACTCCACTCTCTTCTTGATAGTGGTCTAATATCTTATACCCAAAGCGTTCAAGAGTTGCTTTGATATGACGAAGTTCCGGTTTATCTAATTTGAGCGTAAGTTTGATTTTAGAATCATCCAATGGGTCACTGGTGATAAATGAACTCAAAACCTTCGTGTTTTCAGTTTCAACTATTCTTGATATTTCAGCTAAACTGTAATCTGTCATATACAAGGATAAAACCAAAACACTGCCTTGAGATTGAATAGAAAGACTATCAGCAAAAGCAGCTATGGAATCTTCCATAGTGACTACACCCAAATAAACTTTCTCTCTACTTAATACCGCCACAACATTACTATGTTGCTCAGCACCTACGCGTAGGACATCATAAATATGCTTGTCTGAATAAACCCAGCAATTTTGATTATCCATTTGAATTTCTTCAATAAGGGTATTAGCATTATTTTGATCAAAAATCATTTCTTCACGTATCAAACCCAAAAAAGTGCCTTGATCTACTACAGGCAAAATATCAGTCCTAATTTCTTCCATCCATGACAAAGCCATCCCAGATTTATCGCTGAGTTTTAAAGGGGGAATTAAATTATTTATGAATTCGTAGGCCTGCATTATTGAAATATAGGGAATGAATTTAGATTTTAAAACGCGTGATGAACTAAACTTGTTCCTTTTTGCCTTTATTTCGTCGTTTATTGAAATTTTTAGGAAACAAAGAAATTATAAATAATACCTAAGCTAACTCCTCCAGCAATAATAGCGGGAGAAGATATTTTTGTGAATTGTAGCATGGAATAGGTCGCAAGGATAAAAAATATGTTTATTCCATTTGCCTCTAAAGGTTCAAATAATAAATATGCCGCGGCGATCAACATACCGCAAGAAACCGCATTGATACCTTCCAAAGCCGCTCTTACGGGGCGGTATACCTTTAGTTGATCCCAAAATCGGATGACAAAGAATATTAGAAAGATACCAGGCAGGAAAATTCCTGCAGCACCAATTAACCCTCCAAAAATAAAACCAAGGGTTCCTCCATCTCTCATAGATAAGGCTCCCACATACGATGCAATGCTAAATGTAGGCCCCGGGACACCCTGAGAAATGGCATAACCTGTCAGAAATTCCTCCGAGCTCAAGAAATTTTTAAAATCAACAAATTCTGTATACAAATAAGGGACAAGTACTTGACCGCCTCCAAAAATCAATGATCCATTTCGATAAAAGTTTTCGAATAAAAGGATTGGGTCATATTTTGTGATACCACCTAGTACAGCAGCTAGGATTAGTACTCCTGCCCATAAATAAAAATTTGCCCATTCAATTTTTAAAGGAGCATCCTTTTCCAACTTGGGTTGTTTTTTATATTTAATAGAGGTACTAACGCCTCCAATTATCAAAAGAACAGGGAAAATATAAGGGGAACTGTAAAAGAAGGAAATGAAGGCTGACATCAGCATGAGCACCATTGCTTCGGTACTCTGAACCATTTTTCCAATAGTTTTTTGGGCTGCGAAAATG
The DNA here is from genome assembly GCF_024642405.1 of Algoriphagus sp. Lineage (GTDB taxonomy): Bacteria > Bacteroidota > Bacteroidia > Cytophagales > Cyclobacteriaceae > Algoriphagus. The sequence goes on from NZ_JAHEBC010000073.1 coordinate 6,672, forward strand.
ATAAACCCAATCGCCATAGGTTGGATAAACCTTGCAAAATTAAGAGCTCCCGGGGTGTTTTCTTGCAAGAACGAGATTAGAATTGCCGCACTCGTCATGAGGATGGTAGCTGGTAAAATCCAAACTACCAAAGCTAAATAAGCAAGGTTTGGCCCTCCAACTCGAAATCCAATAGCAGATATTAATTGGGTAGAGGAGGGGCCCGGAAGCATATTGCACAGGGCATTTAGCTCCCATAGCTCATCCTCAGAAATATATCCACGCACTTTTACCATTCGTTCAAGCAACATCGCCAGAAAAGCTTGAGGCCCTCCAAAAGCAGTCAGTGAAAGCGTGAGAATGTCTTTCAAGAAAAGGTAATATCGTACCTTCTTTACAGACATATTATTTCTTTAACCCAAGTTCTCTCAATCGCTCATCCAAAAACTCTCCTGCTGTTGCATCAGAAAATAACTTAGGATTCTCTTCAGAAACGCATGATTCCAAACAAGTCAAATCCATTTCTGATCTTGGGTGCATAAAGAACGGAATGGAATATCGACTTGAATTCATTTTTTCTCTTGGCGGATTGACTACCCGGTGAATCGTGGATTTTAGTTTCTTGTTTGTCAATCTTTCCAACATATCGCCAACATTTACCACCAGTTGGTCAGGGAGTGCTGTAATAGGGATCCATTTTCCGTCTTTTCTCAAGACCTGAAGTCCATCTGCACTTGCTCCCATTAATAAGGTGATCAGGTTTATGTCCCCATGCTCAGCAGCCCTTACAGCATCTGCAGGAACTTCATCCGGATTTTCAATTGGGAAATAATGTATTTGCCTTAAAATGGAATTTCCATAGGCTACCTTTTCTTCAAAATAATTTTCAGGTAATTCCAAGTTTAGAGCGATAGCTTGCAACATGGCTTTTCCTGCATTTTCTAAAATCCGAAAGGCTTCATTGGCATCTTTTTTTAAATCCGGAACTTCATCTGGCCAAAGATTTTCAGGATATTCAGATTTTAAAGGATCTGAGTCGGGAATTTTACTTAACTCTTGACCTACGTGATAGAATTCCTTTAAGTCACCAGTATTCCGGCCTTTGGCATGTTCCTTTCCTTTTCCGGTATATCCTCTTTGGAAACCTATTTCCGGTTTTTCATATTTTGCTTTGATCTCATCCGGTAAACTAAAAAATGTTTTGATTGAATGATAAAGCCGATCCTGAAGATCTTGGGAAAGACCATGATTTTTAATCGCGACAAACCCTATATTTTGATATGCATCACCAAGTCTCTTTACAAATTCTGCTTTTTGTTCTGGGTTTCCTGCGGTAAAATCAGCTAAATCCAAGCTTGGGATTTCGTCAAAAAGGATTTCCATATAGTTTCAGTTATTAAGTTAGTTCTCTAATTATCTTTAAAATTAAATATCTTTAGTATCAAATTTGTCCCGCCATGAATAAATTACTCGTTTCATTAATTCTATTTTCCGTTTTGGTATCTAGCTGTTCCGATGAAAAGAAGAAAATTAATGAATCTGTTGTCGAGATTGAGGATTCATCCGGGGCGGCTATGAATGAGATACCAAAAGTAACTTTTTTTCAATACGAGGATTCATCCAGTTATCCGGATGCTATTCTTGAACTTTACACGCCTTTAGGAAATCAGATATTTAAACCTGGTAAAGTTCCATTCGAATTTAATATAAAGAATTTTGAGTTTGAACAGGAAGGAAACCAGAATTTCAAGCTTTTCAATATCCTTAATGGAGGAGATCCCGTAGGATTTTATTCTCCTATTTTTCAAAGGGAATTGACTGAAGGAAGTTATAGAGTTGTGGCTTACTTGGTAGATGACGAAGGTTTCGCGCTGAAAAATTTTGGAAATTATGTAGATAGAGATTTTCAAGTAGGAGAATCACGGCCATTTCCTTATTCGGCAGAACCTTATTTAGCTTTAAATTATCCTAGAAACGACCAAGTTTATTCCGAAGGGGAAGAATTGATCATTGATTTTTTGGTTTTGGGAGGAGATATGGAATTGGATGACTTGAAAGTTCAGATAAAAGTAAACGATTATCTGTACGAAATTGACAAGATGATGCCGGTGAGGGTGGCAAATCTACCCACTGGGACTTACCAAGTTTATGTGAATTTGCTTAGATCTGATGGAAAAGAATTGGCTGGGCCTTTCTCATCTGTCAGTAAAACAGTGATAGTTCGATAACATGCTTATCTTTGGGGCTTCAATTTTCAAGATTTTCAAATGCTCTTAGTTAATCAAATCCGAGACAACTATGCCGGTGTGTTGGCCGGACTTCAAAAAAGAAATTTTCAAAATGCTGAAGCGATTCTCGCGGAAGTATTGAGTTTGGATGATTTAAGAAAATCCTCCCAGACCCAGCGTGACCAAATGCAAGCTGAATCAAATGCTATTTCTAAGCAAATCGGCATGTTGATGAGGGAAGGAAAGACAGCTGAGGCAAATGAAATAAAAGAGCGTACTGCTCAGATCAAGATTCAGATTAAAGAATTGGAAGATCAGAATTCTACAGCAGAAGAATCTTTAAAAGCTCTTTTATATACCATTCCAAATGTGCCTCATAGTTCAGTTCCGGCAGGGAAATCTGCTGAAGACAATGAAGTTGTGCTGGAAAATGGTGAAATCCCGGTTTTGTATGAAGGAAATCAACCTCATTGGGAGCTGATCAAAAAATATGATATCATCGATTTTGACCTTGGGGTGAAAATCACTGGCGCTGGTTTCCCGGTTTATAAGGGAAAAGGAGCGAGGCTTCAGAGAGCTTTGGTCAATTTCTTTCTGGATGAAGCAATGGCACAGGGATATATGGAAATTCAACCTCCTATTTTGGTTAATGAAGATTCTGGATACGGAACCGGTCAATTGCCTGATAAAGAAGGTCAGATGTATTTTGCCTCTGCGGATAACTTGTATTTGATCCCAACAGCGGAAGTTCCTTTAACCAACCTTTACAGAGATGTGATTTTGTCAGAAGAGGATCTTCCTGTAAAGAATGTTGGTTTCACTCCTTGTTTTCGAAGGGAAGCGGGTAGTTGGGGAGCTCACGTTCGTGGGTTAAACAGGCTACATCAGTTTGACAAAGTGGAGATTGTACAGATCACTCATCCGGATAAATCCTACGAGACTTTGGAAAGTATGAGTAGTTATGTGCAGGGATTATTACAAAAGCTGGAATTACCTTATAGAGTCTTGAGACTTTGTGGAGGTGATATGGGCTTTACTTCTGCGCTGACCTATGATATGGAAGTGTATTCCGCTGCTCAGGAAAGATGGTTGGAAGTGAGTTCAGTATCCAATTTTGAAACCTATCAATCGAATCGATTAAAGCTCCGATTTAAGGGAGAAGATAAAAAAACACAGTTGGCACATTCCCTGAATGGAAGTGCATTGGCATTACCGAGAATTGTGGCTTCCATTTTGGAGAACAATCAGACTCCGGATGGAATTACGATGCCAAAAGTATTGCAGCCTTATTTGGGATTTGATAAAATCTAAAATTTCAGAGATTAAACAGAAAAGCGTGGAGTTAAACTTTCACGCTTTTTTTAATATTCTAAAAAATACTTGGCAATGGCCTGAGCTAAGATTGTTTTGCAAAATACCTGCCTTTAGGCTATCTCAATTTTATATCTGCTCGAAGTGCTATCTTTTTAAAGATAGTTCTCAATTGTTAATAGAAATAACTTAAATTTTAAAAACCCTTTCCCATGTTTGAAGGAGCAAGTTTCCCAAAATCCTTAGATGAGCAAGTTTTTGAAAATTGGCTAGAAAGTGGGCGTCAAAGTAGAATCCCCTATAATTATTTATTGATCATCTGGGATGATATAGAAGGGGAGTACGAGCCAGTTTATGTGGAAAGTAGAGAGGCTATAGAAGGCTACGATCGCTATACCAATACGCCCGGAAGGCAATTGTTGGTCGCTGCCTATGATTTGTATTCAGAGTCTAGGATTGTTTGATTTTTCTTGATGCCAAAACCCGTCGGTGTTAGCTTTTGTTGGTAGTTATTTTATTAATTCTTCAAAAGCGTATTTTGTGAGTATTTCATGGCCTCCTTCAAATAATGTAAGTTTGATATTATTCGTTTCCTTAAGAAGTATTACTTTTCTTCCTGAAATCTGTCCAAAATCACCAAGCGGTTTTCTGAATTCAAGAAGTCTCAATCTTTCTCTATCTGAGACATACTTAGTACTATCAGTCACACTCAGATCAGATAGCAATTTATTATAAAAGTTAATGGAATGTGTAATTGGAATAACACCATTCCCAATCATGCCATCGTAGATTCCAGTTGATATTTCTAATGTTGAATAATTTAATTTCTTAATAGGTGTTTCCCAGAAGATTGGTGATTTCAGTCTCGCTATTTCCTCATTTAAAAGGCCGTCTTGAGATTCAGTACAAGCAAGTATCTCCGCAGAGTATTTGAGTTTAAGAATTTTAGTCTCCTCATACCATTGTACTAAATCCACAAGTGGCACCCACGATGAGAATTTCTTAATTCTATGCTTTGATTTCATAAACATTGCCAAGGTTGCATATCCGCCTCCGCTCATCCCAATTACATATATTCTTGTTGTATCTACGTTTGCATTTTCAAGAGCAAAATCTATTGACGCATCAATGTCAGATATTACCAAATCACTACAACAAGCATCTTTCGTATTGTTTACACCTCTAAAATTTGGATGTATATAGTTGTAATCTTTTTCAAGCGAGAATCCATTAATTGAATCGTATTGAGTGTAATCATTACTCCATGTATGGAGACTAACTACCAGAGGTTGTGGATCAGGCGATTTAGTTTTGTAAAAATATGCAGGTTGCAGGGATTCATCTATGGGAGATTTGATTTTCACAATTTTAAATTCATCTCTCCATTTTGGAGCTTTTCTAATTTCAATATTTTGGTCTTCTTCGTTCAGGAAATTGGGTAATATATCAAACTGATTTTCAATTATTACTCCGCCAACTAGAGAAATTATAATAATAATCAATGAAGTCTTATTCATAATTATATTTTATTACCACCAACGTCCAACTAAAATGAGTATGCGCCCCAGTTGCTAGAAGCAATGAAGTTTCTGGTTTGCAATGTCATATCAAAGTGCTCAGTTCGTATATTCATTTTAGTGTCTGTTATCAACTATTAATTCATGTTCAGTTTTGCAATTGCAATTCCCTTTTCACCCTGAACAGAATAGAGTAAATAGATCTCTCCATCTTCCTCATAAATTGCAGGATCTCTAAGTTGCCTTACAGGATCATGTGCCACACCCCTTATGGATTTTTCTAATTTAAGGGACCCACCCTCATAATCGAGCTCGGGTTCAAGAACCGTAATAGGTACGCTTGGAGTCCAGGAAGTCCATTTATCATTCAAGTCAATTTTGGAAAGCAAAATTCTTTCTGGTGTATCTCCCATTCTTGAATAAAATACATATAAAGTGTTATTTCTTATTAGGACAGCAGAATGTCTCACAGTTGTTGAGTCTTGCATTTCCAAAAACGGGTTGTTACCCTTCTCAAAGCCTGTAACCCCATCCTTTGATCTATAAAATTGACCCTGTAATGAAATTGCATAGAAAAAATCCTTCCATTCAAATACACGAAAGTATGAATCACCGAGAATTTCATCTTCAGAGGTAAATGATAATCCGTCATGGGATGTGCTCCTCATTGTTATCTGGTCTTGGGCAAAATTCACTCGTTCATCTTCAGTCATAATTGCAGGACAATGGAAGTACATGACGATTTTTTGATTAATTATATCGACATGCACATCAGGAGATGCAATATGGTTTGGAGGTCCGTTAGGAATATCTGCACACTTGCAGTCTTTCATTTTTAAAGTACCTGGCTCATAAATTTTCCAAGGACCTTGTAAGTAATCAGAGTAAGCAAGACGTATATATTCTCCAGCATGATGCGAAAAATACAAATAATATTTTCCGAGTGGATTTGAAATGAAGTCCGGAACCTTTATTAATGATGGGCCATTGATGTTCTCACCGTCATCATTCATTATCATTTCGGGTGTTATAATTGGATTTGTATCAAAACGTTCAACAGTAATGACCCTACGGCAATTTGAAAAAGTCAGTATCAAAAGCAGAGTATAAATACTTAAGCAAAAATTCTTATGATTTTTCATATTGTTGATAACACTTGTATAAACCCAAGTTCCACTAGTCAATCCCGTTTATATCCGCATTATCCACAGGCGTGTTGGGTATTGTTTAAACCAAATTAAGGATTTCAGTTATCCCATCAAGCAGGCTTTGGTTATTTTTGTTGGAAATAATAAAACAAATTCGCCTATCATGTGAATGACTTACTTTTCTAATGACATGAAAGTGTTTTCAAACAGGGAAGATTTATTCCTATTAAATCCGCTTTCGAGTCCAGATAACTATTAGAATGCAATCTTAAAGCCAGGTCTAAAGATTTATAATCTTCAATTCCAATTACCTGGATTTAAAATCCAGAAAAGCTGGGTTCGCTGCTCTGAGACCTGTGCCCTTTGGCGTAGGCGAACCATGGGTTTATTGCTCACGGACTTTTACTTGCCCAGTCAAGTAAATTAAAATTCAAGACTTACTAATTTCTTTTGAGCCGTTCCCAATTCGCCCAATTGATAGATACTAACTGATTTTATTTTAAAAGTGAATTCTTCAAACGGGGCGGCTTTTAGTTTTTTTACATAGTCTTCGTATGCTGTTCCTATAGTAACGTGTGGGTTATATTTTTCACCACTTGAATTCGGAACAAATGAATTTACATAGTCTACTGTGGCTTGCATAATTGGTTCGTCATCAGGCCGGGGCACAAAAGCAGTTCCTGTACCATTTGGTACTGTATAATTTTTCATCATTTCGACTATTTGACTTTGAAACATCATCAAATTATCTTTTTCTATAGTTATACCTGCCAAACCTTTATCCTCATACGGTATATAATACAGTCCATTTGCAATTAATTCTGTTTTAGATAAATTACTTTCACGAAGAATGTTTTTCAAATCAATTTCGATTTTTGGGATATCTTCCTTCTTCACAAAAGCTTGAATAATCGTTATGTGAGGTCGGTGACTTTCATCCAATTCAAATCCCTCGGGATAATTTTCAAGCATACGATTATTATATGTTTTTGAAGTATCTAACATCTTGCTATCTGGATCTAAAAGAATGTCAATGGCTACTAATTCATTTTTGACAGTTTCTTCGGATGTTTTAATTGATATGTTTTCGGATTTTTCTTCTTTAGAATTTTTGCATGCAGTGAATAATATTGTTATCGAAACAAATAGGAATAATTGGATAGTTGATTTCATATAATATCATTTAAATGAATTATTGTTATAGGGTCTTTTTTATTTGCCCTGACACTTAAATTAACCCAAGTTCCGCTAGTCAATCCCGTTTATATCCGGATTGTTCACAGGTGTGTTGGGTATTGTGGAAACCAAATTAAGGATTTCGGTTATCCCTTCAAGCAAGCTTTGGTTATTTTTGTTGGAGATAAAAAAACACTTTCGCCTATCATGTGAATGACTTACTTTTCTAATGACATGAAAGTGTTTTCAAATAGAGATGATTTATTCCAATTGAAACCGCTTTTTGAGTCCAGAAGACTAGCTGAGTCCAATCTCTAAGTTTGGTCTAAAAATTTATAATATTCAATTCCAATTACCTGCATTTAAACTCTATGATTCAGATTCAAGATTACAAATCCTGAATAGCTGGGTAGGTGATTGGGGGCTTATAGATCACGGGTGTCTACTTGATTGGGAGCAGTTGTTTAATTCTTATTTGTCTCAAATACATGATTTTGACAATATGAAATTTAATGGGATTGATTGGATAAATTAAAAATCATTGTTAATAAAAGCATAAATAAATCCAGCTGTCCAAATGATGAAACCGATAGAAAGTTGCCAAGGTATTTTTTTGTAATACCAGATCAATGTGGCAAATAAAATACCATAAAAAAGAAACCACACAGGAATATAAAAGTCTGGATATCCAGAATCCAAAGAAGGAATAAATCGCTCTACAAAACGGTCCATTGCTGCTTGAATAAACCATAAGTTTGCAAATAACATATTCATTTTATGGGATCTTGTGTCACTTCGCCTTTTTAGATATGCAATGACTACAAGCACCACTCCAAATACCCATTGGGAGGAAGTCATGTATGATAGCGGATTTAGATCACCGTTTCTTAAATACATGGCTAGGAACAAATACCCGGTGCTCAACGTCATTCCTGCAAAAATAAAAATTCCAACGATCCCTAATTTACGGTGTAAACCAATTTTTCGCTTTCTTATCAGCCCGGCTTGAATGAGAAAGAGACTGTACCAGAGGAAAGCAAATAAGCCATGAATAATCAATCTAGGAATCGAATTACTTGGCTGACCAACATCAAATAGCCAGTTATCAGAGAATCCGATCATCATGATAAGCCAAAACACCAAGCCCATAAAGAAATAAAAATCATTACGGATAAGCGTCGTTATTTTCATTTCATCTTTTTTATTGTGAAAAAGTCTGCAATCATATATAATTATCGATTCTACTTGCCACCAACGCTTTGCCATAATCAGTTGCGGCTTTGAAAACGTCATTGTCCACCTTTACAACACGTGATTGCTAAGACAAAACTTTATACTTACTCTTCACCAGCCATTGGTTATAGCTTTTGTATACGGTCGTACTATTATAATTACTCCTTATTAAAAAAATCCTGCTTTTGTCCTTTAGCTATCACAAACTCTCTAAAATACATTTCATTCTTTCTGTTTTTTTCACCTTCTATAATTTCTTCGCGTTCACTTTTTGGCATACGCTCGTAACAATTCAAGGATTCCATTGCTTTTTGTTCATCCTCGTCCGTGTAGTTAACTATTACGTTGAAATATTGGTCATCGGCATACCTTATCCATCCATCATTAT
>NZ_JAHEBC010000337.1 GCF_024642405.1 Algoriphagus sp.
TGGTGGATCCTTTCAGAACTGCACTTAAGAAATAACCAATTAATGAAAGTATAATAGGGAATGTAGCTATGATCAACCAGCTCCAGTACGATTGATAAGTTGATTTAGCAGAAAGAAGAATGAGAGGCCAAATATCAATGGCTTCTTGCAGCCCGTCATTCCAATAATAAAAAACTGAAATAAGAAGGATGGGTAAGGTATATCCAACTAGTGAAAGCATCAGTTGACGAATTGAAAACCCACTGATGGCAATCGCAGTAAAAATCAGGTAAGGTAAAAACAGGATATAACTTGGATGAAACCCTGCAGCTAGGCCGCCATAAATTCCTATTAATAAAGTTGATTCACTGGTTTCCTTTTGAAGAACTGTTTGGGAAAAAAGTTGCCCCAAAGCCAAAATCAAAAAAGTACTTCCCAACATGGCTGGGTTTAGTGAAAGCATATCAAAAGAGAAATGAAACAAGGCTGCCATAATTATTGCAGGCAAATAGGTATTTTCATCAAAGACCCTGTATCGGATCAAAGTCGAATTCCAATAAATGATTTGAAACAATATGAAGGCTCTTCCGATTAATTCAAAGGCGAGTTGACTTCTCCCAAACAATAAATCTACAAGTGTAAAAAAACCTGCAGAAAGCGGACCAGTATCATCAATAATATCTTGATAAAGAAAAAATCCCTGCCCAAGCCTTTCTCCAAGTAATAGCCAAATTAGTTGAGGTGAGGTGATTGGAAGGGGATTCCAAACAAGATAGATGGAAGTTAGAATAAGCAAGTAAATTGCTAATCCTACCAACCTAAATGGGTCATTAACTTTGAAAAATCTAAGCAAGATGTTTGGAATATTGAGTTTGAAATGAGTTGCTTTTGCCCGAAATTAAAGCTTGCCCAACTATTTCGCTAAATTTGTACCATAAATACTTTATATGGAAAGTAAAAGACAACAAAAATACGCAAAACTAATCCAAAAAGAACTTGGAGATATCTTTCAGAAAGACGCAAAGCATCTTGTAGGAAGAGCAATGATTACCATTACTCATGTTCTGGTAAGTCCTGATTTGGGGTTTGCGAAAGTTTATTTAAGTTTTTTGCTGGCAGATCCTGATGCTACCTATAAGTTAATCAATCAGCATAAGAAAGAAATTAGGCATCAGTTGGCCAAGAGGATTGGGAAATCAGTTAGGATAATTCCTGAGATCGCATTTTTTCCTGATGATTCTGCTTCGTATGCGCAGCACATGGATAAGGTTATTTCTGATTTAAATATTCCAGAGGCTCCTGAAGAGGAAGAAGAGGATAATGAAGATTAACTCATAGCAGATTGAACCTTAGTTTTTTCATAGCGGGCAGATACTTTCGCAGCAAAAAGAAGCGGAACTTTATCACCATTCTTTCTACGATTTCAATGGTAGGAGTGGCGGTAGGTACTATGGCCTTGGTGATAGTTATGTCTGTATTTAATGGGCTTGAGGATTTAATCAGAGGGTTATTTGCAAGTTTTGATGCTGAACTTAAAATAGAAGCTGCTGAAGGGAAAAGTTTTGAAATTACAGATAACTGGCTTGACAGCATTCGGTCCGTTGAAGGTGTTGAGATATTAACCGAAGTAATCGAGGATAATGCCTTATTTGATTATAATGGGAATCAAATAGTAGCTAGACTAAAAGGTGTTTCAGATAATTTTTTGGATCAAGGTAGATTTTCAAAAGGATATTTTTGGGGAGATACTACCCTCGGAACCGAACTCCGGCCAGGAGCAATTTTAGGAAGGGGAGTTGGGTTTTTCCTCTCTGTCAATTTGAATGATATTAATGTTCCTTTAAAAGTTTTTTATCCAAAAGCACCAAGATCAGCAGCTAGCATTGATCCAAGTCAACTTTATTCTTCAGCGATATTAGATCCGGTTGCTTATTTCAGTGTTGACCGACAATTTGATGATGAATATGTTATTGCTCCTTTGGAATTTGCCAAAAACCTCTTGAACTATGGAAACAGGAGGACTTCCTTAGAAATAAAAGTAAACGAAGACGCGAGTATAAATGATGTTCAGGATAGGTTAAAGGAACTACTAGGCACAAAATTTTTAGTCAAAAATACCGATGAACAACATGCTGGACTTCTCCGAACCGTCAAACTCGAAAAGCTTTTTGTCTTCCTTACCTTGACCTTTATTCTCGCAATTGCTTCCTTCAATATTTTCTTTTCTTTAAGTATGTTGGCAATTGAAAAGAAGAAAGATATTGCTGTATTGAAAGCCATGGGTGCTCCCGATAAACTTATCAGGAGAATCTTTTTGAAACAAGGTTCTCTGATTGCTTTTAGTGGAGCTATCATAGGATTGATTTTAGGGTTTTTAGTTTGCTTAATTCAAGAGAAATTTGGTTTGGTTTCTTTGGGAATTTCTTCTGCTGTGATTGATGCCTATCCAGTGAAAATATCCTGGACAGATTTTATTTGGATAAGTATTTCAGTGATTGGAATAACCTTACTTGCCTCTTATAGGCCAGCATGGATAGCATCAAAAGTGGATACGGTTAAAGAGCTTTAGCCTCAAATTAGCTAATCGTCATAAACAGGTCAATTTGATCTAATTTTTTAATGAAAGTTAAAAGTCAATTTTATAACCTTCACCTTCTAAACCACACTTAAAAAAATCCCATTAATTTTGCACAAAGGCATGTTTATTGAAGCCTGATTCGAATCACCCCAAGTTGTAAAATAAATACCTAATGTTGAAAGTATTGACCCTAAGTAGTTTGCTGTTTTTATTAATTGGAAGCGGAAGCCTAGTAATGGCACAAGACGAAGGATCTTTAAATAGCGGAACAATAGACAGCCAGTTTGACTATGTCTATAGCGTTTCCAATAGTTATCAAGAAAAAAATCAAGAATATAAAATTGTCAAAAAGACCAATCTTGACAAGCTGAAGTCAAATATGCTTGATTCAATGAGAACGATGAGGCAAGAAGTATTGGGTCTCAAAACCCAGATTTCCAGTCAAAAAGATTCCATTGGAAGGATGAATACCGTACTGATACAGGCTGAGGCTCAGAAGGAAGAGGCTATTGCTAATAAAGAAAACTTCACATTTTTAGGAGTGGGAATTCACAAGACTTTCTATTCTTCAATGATGTGGTTATTGGTAGCAATTTTGGGAATAGCACTTGCTTTTTTCTCGATGCAATACATGGGAAGTTTTAAGAAAATTAAAAAAGCAGAAAATGATCTGGCAGATGTGCAGGAAGAATTTGATTCGCACCGGAAAAATACATTAGACCGCGAACGAAAATTAAAAAGAGAATTGATTGATGCCCAAATGGGCAAAAAGTAGATTTTGCCCACAAAAGATGATTGAAATATCTTAAATGGGTAAGAAGACTGAAAACTCAGTCTTCTTACCCATTTTTTTCTTACTTTTTGAAAGTTGAAAATCTGATTTGATCTAGTAGTATTTTAATCTATTTATGCACATGAGTATAAAAAAATATGATGTGGTTGTGATCGGATTAGGAGCAGTAGGTGCTGCAACACTTTTTCAACTTTCTAAATCCAATATTTCCATCTTGGGAATTGATCGATTTGACCCTCCCCATAAAATGGGTTCCTCTCATGGAGAAACAAGAATTACAAGATTGGCGGTGGGAGAATCTGATTCTTATGTTCCTATGGTGATGCGGTCTCATGAGATATGGAGGGAGATAGAGATGTTATCGAATTCATCCATTTTCACCCAATGTGGAGGTATTTTGTTGGATTCGGGGGATTTACCCTGGTCAAAACATGGATCAGAAGGTTTTTTGAAAAGAACTGTAGGGTTTGCAGAAAAATATGGAATAAACCACAAGGTTTTAGACTCCTTACAGTTCCAAGAATATTATCCCCTTTTCCAATTGGGAAAGAAAGGGACTTGTTATTTTGAGCCATCGGCTGGGTATTTGAGACCAGAGCAGGCGATACTTTCACAGCTTAGTCTTGCAGAAAGGAATGGCGCAAGTATTCTAAGAAATAGTCCAGTTACTTCAATTTCAAAACTAAATAACGGTCGAGTAAAAGTGATTTTTGAGGAGGGAGAGGTCATAGCAGATAAAATTATCAATTGCTCAGGAGGATGGATTAAGGATTTTGTTTCGACTG
>NZ_JAHEBC010000338.1 GCF_024642405.1 Algoriphagus sp.
ATCTTCTATCCTTCCCATGTTAGTTGCAATTGTATTTAATGTATATACATGTAAATCTAACAAAAGGTTTTGAGAAAACTTTATTTTTTTCAAAAAAAATCAAAAAGGGCTTAAAAATTAAAGAAAAGTGGGTTTAGAATCGAAGTAGAAAATCACTCAAATTATCTTTACGGGCTAACCCAAGCTTTTTTCGCACTCGATATCTTCCGATTTCCACTCCTCTTACAGAGATCCCCAAAAGATTTGCAATTTCTTTGGTGTTGAGATTCATTCGGATGTAAGCAGAAAACTTGATTTCTTGGGGGGTAAGTGTCGGGTAAACTTCCTTAAGCCTAGTGATAAAATTCCCATGAACTTGGTCAAAGTTTTCTGAGAACTGCTCCCATTCACTTCCATTTTCGAGATCTCTGTCAATGGATTTCACTAATCTACCTAGCTGCTTGTTTAGCCCTTTATTTTGTTCCTCGTTAGAAATGGAATTTAAAGTGCTCTTAATAGTGGCCAGCAATTGATTCTTTTGAATCAAATTCATTGCCGAGGAGGTCAACTCTTGATTTTTATATTCGATCTCCGACTGAAGTTTTTCATTTTTCAATTTGACAATTTCTTCTTCGGTTCGTTGGGTAATCGTTTGGATTTCGCGCTCTTTTTTACGTAGTGCTTGTGATTGCTCCTCTTCCAGTTTAATTGTCTTCCTATTATACCTGCGATCTAGAAATTTATAAGCTAGAAATAGTGAAATCAAACTGCCAAAAGCATAAAAAAGGTAGGCGAAAATACTTCGATAGAAAGGAGGCTTGACTGTGAAAGAATAAATCGTCTCAGAACTTACCTCATCAAAAATGTTTTTTGCTCTGATCCTGAATAGGTAATCTCCTTCCCGAAGGTTGGTATATTCTTTTCTGTTTTCATAAGTCCAATCAGACCAATCTTCATCAAATCCTTCCAATAAATATTGATAATAAATCTCCGCTCCGCTTTCAAAATGTGGAGAAACAAATTCAAATGTCATGGAATTCTGTTGGTAAGGGAAACTTATCCCGTTGATTTTTTCCATGACATTTCCATCGAAATCATGGCCTCGATAGAGAATTGAGTCCACCACTCCATGATTGGAGATTGATTTAAACCAGATTTTTGACTGGATCACTCTCGGAATATCCGAGTCTGGAGCATAGTGAATAAAGCCGTTTTTCCCTCCAAAGAGTATGTTCTTATCATCAATGACGATGACGTTTGCCAAGTCATCATTCCAAAGACTTTTTATTTTGTTGAAACTCGAGTAGAAAAGCTTTTGACCTTCCAAAGGATCTGACTTCAAAACCCCAAGCATATTCCGCTCAATAAAATAGATGTTATTCAGGACATCACTTTCCAAGTCAATTATTGTAGGCGAAGTTTCAAATGCGCTTTGGTAAACAGTTGAAGGGACAAACTGATCCTTTTGTAGATCATATTCAAAAAACCCCGAATCAGCTGTGAAAATGAGTCGATTTGAAATGTTAAAAACATTAATCAAAATATCCTTTGGAAATCCGTTTTCGCTATTGTAAAGTTTGCTGCTTACGACTTGAGTAAGTCCCGAGTCAAGTGTGATTTTAAACACCCCCTTGTACCCATGGGAAACCCAAAGACTTTGATCACCAAATTCAATTAGTCTGGATGATTCCTCAAATCCCTTAATCTTTCGAAGGTACCTTACCTCATTTTCATTTGACTCGAGAAGTGATAAGCCATCGTAATTACCCTGCAAAATCAAATTCTGAGATCCCGGAATTGGTTTAAATACCCAAGTCCCTTTTTGACTCGATATTTGGGTGACTTTTTTTCCTTTTATACTAAATGTCCCAGCATCATGCCCCATTAAGACATGACCGTTGATTTGTTGAATACTATAAACCTGCCCTTCTGATCCTGGCAAAAATTCAAGCCGATCCCCTTCTAAGAGATATAAACCTATATTAGTCCCAAGGTATAAGTTGCCATTAACTTTGAGTGAGGTATATCCAGCTCCTTGAATTCCAATCCGGTCATCGATAAAGGTAAAAGGAGAGTTAAGATCAACTCGCGAAAGTCCATTGTTCAAGGCTAACCAAAGTCCATCTAAGTTGTCTTCAAAAATATAATTGATGGTCAAATCAGGAAGTCCTGATGCCTTATCGAGATGGAGAATTAAATCACCTTGAGTGGAGATAATAAATAAACCCGCGTTTTGGGTAGCCAAGGCAATTGAACCATTTCGAAGTCGAGTACTGTAATTGATCTGATAATTATTTTTCCAAAAAGCCCCTCGAAATTCAAAGGATTCCACATCTCCATCATATAAGAATGCCCCTTCATCAAAAGTGGTGATCAACAATCGTTTTTTATCAAAATTCAGAATATTGGAAATCCTTTTATCGACAAAAAACTCACCATTCCTTACCAATTCCAGTTTCCCGTTTTTTAAAACAAGTAGTCCTTTTTTAGTATCAAATGTGTAGAGTTGATTCTCTACTTGGAAAGAAATATCTAGGCGGGATTCGGTGGGAACTACTGTCAATTTACCATTGCTGTAGATGTAAATCCCTTTAAAAGTACAGAAGTAAATTTTGCCCTCGATCTCAAATACTTTCCAAGTTTCATCAAAATCCTGCAAGGAAACCGGGAGGCTATCGGCTAAAGAAACATAGCTCAATTTTCCGGAAAGGTCTGTGTCAAAATACCCAAAATCTGCTTGGCTTCCGAGGTATATTTTCCCATCGCTCGCTTGGATGATGGATCTGACCTTGGTATCACTTGCTCCAAAACGCTCCCAGGATTTCCCATCAAATTGCAGCAATCCCATATTATTTGCCACATAAATGTATCCCGATCGATCCTGAATAATATCCCAATTCTGAATGCCCGCTTTATAATTTTCCGGGAGATAATTGTTAATCATTGGCAGACCTTGAAAACTCCGGTTTTCTTGGGCAGATAGTATTGAACCAGTCGCGATTTGGATTGCAATAATGCAAAAAAGCATCAGGCAAAAACGGAGATTTTTCCAAGTCATAGGGTCTACTGTTGTGAAAAAACAAAATCCATATTGCGAAAGTCCAAAATTATTTAAACCATGCTCAAATGAACTCAAATAAAGATTTTTTGCAAAATGATGAATTTTTGATGTATTAAAAAAAATGAATAGATGAATTCTTGTAGCATTGGATTTTTTGGGGGTGTTAATAAATACTCAGAATTTGAAAGAAAAATAACCCTATGAAAAAGTCACTACTAAATTTAGGGCTACTGTTTGCTTCTTTGGCAATCATCGTAGCCTGTGACAATGGATACACTGATGTGCCCATTGTAGACAATGCTCCTAGTATCACCTTAGGTACAATTACCAGTGGAACTACAGAAGGAGAAGATTTTAAAATTACGGTCGCTGTTAAGGATGCGACAGAAGGTAGCCAAATAAGCCAATTAGGTTTGTTGGAATACGTGATCACAAAAGGCGGAACAATAGTAACTTCCGGCTCAGAGGCACTTACCGGTTGGAGTCAAACAGTTCCAATTACAGTAGCAAAAGGATTTGCCCCAGGAGACTACAATTTTGATGTTACTGTATCTGATAGCAACGGAAATAAAAACGTGGCGAATCAATCCTTCAAAGTTTCTCCTGCTAAGCCTGCTTTCGATATCACAGGCGTTTGGACTATGGCTCCAGTTGCTGGTGCACTTGCAGTAGGACCAACTGCAGGAAGCGGCGAATGGTATAAAAATTCAGCTGCAGATGTAGTTACTCGTGCTTGTTTCTTTGACGACAAGTATACTTTTAAAGCTGATGGCTCATTCACAATTGATATGGGCACACAAACCTGGCTTGAGACTTGGCAGGGAGTTGCTGCAGAGTCTTGTGGTACGCCTGTAGCACCTTATTCCAGCGGCAGTTTCACGTATACTTATACAAGCTCTGCTTTGACTTTAGTGGGTAAAGGCGCTCATGTTGGTCTTCCTAAAGTAAATAATGCAGGTGAGCTTCCTAATGTTCCAGCTCCAAATCAAATTACTTACACCATTGTAGAGCAAACCAAAGTTGGTGATACTCGAAATATGACTCTTAGAGTTCAAGCAGGAACAGGCGTATGGTGGGATTTCAAATTGACTTCA
>NZ_JAHEBC010000074.1 GCF_024642405.1 Algoriphagus sp.
TTTAGAATCTAAATTTTTTATAATTCCTTCAGCAAGTGTAATGGCGGTCCCAGAGGGAGCATCTTTCTTTGCGGTATGATGTACTTCTTCAATAGATACTTTATATCCATTAGTTTCATTCATTAGCTTGGATAGGTATTCGTTAACCTTAAAAAAGATGTTTACTCCTATGCTAAAGTTTGAGGCATAGAAAAAACTCCCTTGTTTTTCGAGTGTTAAACTCTCAATCTCTTTTTTTCTTTCAAGCCAACCAGTAGTTCCGACAACAATTGGAACTCCATGGTTAATGGCCCAGGAAATATTTTCAAAAGCTGCTTCTGGCTGGCTGAATTCGATGGCTACATCGATCTCATTTGGATCTAGAAGATTAAGATCCTCCTTGTTTTCTATATTGATTTTACCAACAATGGAATGGCCTCGGGATTCGGCGATTTCACCTATAATTTTACCCATTTTGCCATACCCAAGTATTACTATATTCATTATTAAAATTTCAGTTTTAAAGAAACTCCCATTGAATTGTTGTTCGCTGAAAATGTTTCAAAATGTGGTTCAATACCTAATGCCAAGTCATCCGAAATATCAAAACCTGATAAATGAGCATCTACATTAGCATCAATCAGATTTAAGGCATAAATACCCGCTAATAATAAATAGCACAGATCTCTGTTTCGTCTCCAATAATCAACATTCCTCACCAATGCATCTCGATTTAAATTTGGGAAATCATTGATATTTCCATCATCAAAATCGAAAAGAGCCTGGCGGAAAACCTGGTATCTCCGATTATTAAATCTGATAAAATAGACATCTGTCATGATTCCAGCATACAAAATCGGAACTTTCCACGCTTTGTTGTTATAAACTTGGCCTGCTCCTGGCAAAATAGCCGAGTATAAAGTTGCCTTTCTGGGGTTTTTTGGAAGATTTGAATAATCAGGTTTTACTTTTTTTTCAGACTTTTTTAAATTCTCTACTTCTGCTTCTTGACTAAATGCGGAGCAATTTACAAATAAGCACAAAATTAAAAGTCCCAGGAATATCCATGGGGCTTTAAGAGGTTGAAATTTATGAAAAATTAAGGCTTTCAACGTTTAAATGATTTCCAGTATTTCCAGAATTCGGTTAAGATCGGATGTAGAGGTAAATGGGATTTTTATCTCACCTTTATTTTTATTATTTGCCTTTAAGGAGACTTTTGTACCAAAATGGGATGCCAATCTCTGTTGAATTTTACTGATCTCATATTTTTTGACAGGGTCCAATCCTTGTTCGGTGGTTTTCTCAGGCTTTCCTTCATTTAATGCTTTTACTAATGCCTCCACTTTCCTGACACTTAATTCTTCATCTACAGCCTTCTTGAAGATTGCCAATTGTTTGTCAACGTCCTCAATATTAATCAAAGCTCGGGCATGACCCATGCTGATTTGTTGATCTCGGATAGCTGCTTGGATAGTAGGAGGTAATTTAAGAAGTCTTAAATAATTATTGACGGTAGTTCTATTTTTACCAACACGATCTCCTAATTGTTCTTGTTTCAAGTCACATTCTGCCAATAATCTCTGATAAGAATGAGCTATTTCTAGAGCGTTTAAATTCTCTCTTTGAATATTTTCAATCAATGCCATCTCGAGCATTTGCTGATCGTTGGCAGTTCTTACATATGCAGGAATTTGGGCCAGCCCGGCTAATTTGGAGGCTTGAAATCTTCTCTCTCCTGAAATCAACTGATACTCTTTTGTATCAAGTTTTCTTACTGTTATAGGCTGGATGATACCTTGAACTTTAATGGATTCTGCCAATTCACTCAGAGCCTCTTTATCGAAATAGGTCCTTGGCTGAAAGGGATTTACTTGTATTTCTTCTAGAGGAATCTCGAATATTCCAGTTTTAACTACTTCTGGTAAAATCTCTTCCGACTTATGTTTCGCAGGGCTATCTTCCAGTAAAGCTCCAAGACCTCGTCCAAGCGCACTTTTTTTTCGATTAGGCTTATTGTCTGACATAATTAACTGTTCACTTTTTGAAGCCCATTCTTTTGAGCGATTTCGCTAGCTAGATTAAGATATGCAATTGCCCCTTTTCCATCTGCATCAAATGCAATAGCTGGTAGTCCAAAAGATGGGGCTTCACTTAAACGGACATTTCGAGGAATAATTGTGGTAAAAACCATATTCTTAAAATGTATTCTTACTTCTTCAACTACCTGATTTGAAAGTCTTAGTCTCACATCGTACATAGTAAGTAATATACCTTCTATTTCCAGATCGGGATTCAATCTTGTTTGAATAATCTTGATGGTATTAAGAAGTTTTCCTAATCCTTCCAGTGCAAAATACTCGCATTGTACAGGGATAATTACTGAGTTTGCAGCTGTTAAAGCGTTTATCGTAATCAGTCCTAATGAGGGAGAACAATCAATGATAATAAAATCATATTGATCTTTAAGATTCGAAATAACACCCTTCATTTTCTCCTCTCGGTTATCAAGGTTGATCATTTCTACTTCAGCACCTACTAAGTCTATATGAGAAGGTACTAATTCCAGATAATCAATTTCTGTTTTAAGGATGATTTCGTTGATATCGATGTCATCCACCATGCACTCATATATGCTTGTATTAATTGATTTTGGATCATGCCCTAATCCAGAAGTGGTATTTGCCTGAGGATCTGCATCAATAACCAGGGTTTTATATTCTAGTACAGCAAGACTGGCAGCGAGATTCATCGCTGTTGTGGTTTTCCCCACTCCGCCTTTTTGATTGGCTATGGCAATGATTTTTCCCATGTTATTTTGTTTCCGGGTAATTGAATACCAATATTAAGCAAAATCAATTCTTTTTCGGCTGATACCACCGCTTTTTTTGAAAGAGGATGGGTATTGAAATATATCCCTTCCCCTTAAATTGACATTGATCAAATATTGATTCTATTAATTGAAAATCAAATTCAAATATCCCGTTGTATGTTAGTTATGATTGGAAAGTTTTTTGAAGATTAATTGATGCGATTGAAATATCTGAAAAAATTAGGGAGCTCTATGGAAGCTCCCTATTCTTATTTTTTCCTATTAGAATCTGCTGCTTTCATAGCATCTTCCAGTTTTTGCTGGAATTTGGATTTCTTCTTATTTACGTTTTTCGCTTTACTCTCTTCAACTTTTGCTCTGATTTTAGTGTCATCAACAAATAGTTTGATCACAGCTTGTTGGCCAAATGTAACCATATTGGAAACAAAATAATAGAAACTTAATCCTGCAGGGTAAGAGTTTAGGATAAACATAAACATGACAGGCATAATATATCCTAAATTTTTCATAGGTCCCTGAGCAGTAGTTAATTGATTATTGAAATGAGTATATACAATTTGAGATACTGTCATCAATAATGTGAATAAACTGACATGAGATCCGTAAAATGGGATCGTAAAGGGTAAGTTGAAAAACGTATCGTAAGTAGATAAATCACTGGCCCATAGAAATGATTCCTGTCTCAATTGGATGGCATTCGGGAAAAAGAAAAACATTGCAAAAAGAAACGGCATTTGAAGAACCATAGGTAAGCAACCAGAAATTGGACTAACTCCCAATTGCCCAAAGAGCTTCATTTGCTCTTGCTGCATCTTCGTTGCATCATCTCCATATTTTTCTTTTAGCTCATCAATTTCAGGTTTGATCACTCTCATTTTTGCCATACCTATATAAGATTTATAGGTTAATGGGGAAAGAGCCAACTTAATGATAAACACTATCAAAATGATGATTACTCCATAGTTGCTGAAATACTTTTCTAAGAAAGCGAAAAGGTTTACAATGATGTATTTATTCACCCAACTCACGAAAAAGTAGCCCATGTCTACATTATTCTCAAAACCTTCTGTTACCTTCTTTAAGGTCTTGTAATTATCAGGGCCGAAATAATACGAGTAATCGGCAACTCCTTCCTTGAGTGGAATATCCATGGATGCCTCCATGAATTTGACTATGGAGCTATCTGCTGGAGTGCTTTGAGCCAAGCTAACATTTTGGAATGAGTCGGTGGCAATTAAACCTGCTGTAAAGAAACGTTGGCTAAAGCCAATCCACTTTACAGGCTCCTCTACGAGTTCCTGTTCTAAATCATCACCAACCCCAAGGTTTTCATATGAACCGGAATTCAAATAATAATTCACCTGGGTTTTTCTTCGGGACTCGGCCAAATCTCTTTCTTGCGCCTTTACTTGGTCTGCCCAGGTTAGTCGGATTGAATTACCAGTAAAATAGCCAGAATATCGGTCAATTTTTAAAGATTTATGAACCTCGTAAGAGCCATCTTTCAATTTGAAAACATGAGATATCTGACCGCTTTCAGTGGCAGCACTCAAAGTTAAAATATGAATTGTAGCACCTTCTTCGTCCTGTTCTGTTTGTAGATCTGATGAATAATAAAGGTCATTCAAAGAAACTAATCCCATTCTACTTTCAATACTAAAGTCCATCTGGGAGTTTTCAGCATCGATAAGCAAGAGAGGCATTTGTTCCCAATTCTTGAATTCTTTAAGATTTACTTCCTCAATTAATGCTCCTTTAGAGGAAACTGTTACCTGAATAAGATCATTTTCTAAAGTAATTTGACTTTCTTCACCAGAGGTCAAAACAGCTAATTCACCATATTTGGCAATATTCTGAGCAGATTGAAGAGAATCATTTTCAGAGAGGATCGTACTTTGCATCGCAGGTTGTACATCTCGATCTACAGATTCAGCTTGAGCTGGAACTTGTGTTTCTTCTGTTGGAATTTCAGGACTACTCGCAAAGAAGAAGGAGTAGACCAATATAACTCCGGCAAAAAGGATTAAGCCTGTCGCTTGATTTTTGTCCATAATAATTGGATAGAATAGGGATGGTTTCCCCTTAAATTAGCTTTGTTATTTAATTTTTTTATTGTCGATGGCCGCTTGGATGAATTTTACAAAAAGAGGCTGAGGATTCAGAACAGTACTCTTGTACTCTGGATGAAATTGAACGCCAACAAACCAAGGATGGTTTTTGATTTCAATTATTTCAACTAATCCGGTTTCTGGGTTTTTTCCTGTTGCAAACATTCCTTTGGTTTCTAACTCCGGTAAAAACTCATTATTGAATTCATATCTGTGACGGTGTCTTTCCTGAATTTTAGTTTTTCCGTAAGAGTTATATGCTTTGCTTCCTTTTTTAAGGTCGCAGGCATATGAACCTAATCTCATGGTTCCTCCCATTTGATCAATCTTTTTCTGCTCCTCCATAAGCGAAATTACTGGATGAGGAGTATAAGGATCCATTTCTGTACTATTTGCTTTTGGATGACCTAAAACATTCCGTGCAAATTCAATCACGGCTACCTGCATTCCAAGACAAATCCCAAAGAATGGGATTTTATTTTCTCTAGCATATCTAACGGTTTCTATTTTACCCTCAAATCCTCTTTCTCCAAAACCAGGTGCTACTAGAATTCCATCAAGATCCACTAATTTCTCTTCGTAATTTCCGGAGTTTATTTCCTCCGAGGATATTAGTTTTAAATTCACTTTACATTCGATAGAAGCTCCTGCATGAGTGAATGATTCAATGATAGATTTATAAGAATCAGGAAGAGAAACATATTTCCCGATCAAACCTATGGTAACTTCTTGAGTTGGATTCTTTAGTTTACCCAGAAAGTCTTTCCAGTTTTCTAAATCTGTATTTTCTTTGGAGGAGAGTTTCAATTTAGTCATAACTCTCTCATCCAACTTTTCCTTTTTCATTAAAAGAGGGACGTCATAAATAGAATCTGCGTCCATTGCTTCAATCACGGAATTCAACTGCACGTTACAGAAAAGTGCTAATTTTTTCTTTACATCATTTGGCAAATGATATTCAGATCGACAAACTAGAATATCAGGCTGGATACCTGCCTCAAGCAATTGCTTTACAGAATGCTGGGTTGGTTTTGTTTTTAATTCTTTAGCAGCTTTTAAATAGGGAATCAAGGTCAAATGGATAACTAGGAAATTGTTAGGGCCTAAATCCCATTTTGCCTGTCTCACAGCCTCTATAAAAGGTAAGGACTCAATATCACCTACGCAGCCACCTATTTCTGTAATTACAACATCATATTTACCATCCTCCCCGAGCTTATAGAAATTTGATTTTATTTCATCCGTAATGTGGGGAATGACTTGAACTGTTTTTCCAAGAAACTCCCCCTTTCGTTCTTTGGTAATGACATTGTTATAAATTCTACCTGTGGTAATGTTGTTATTTTGTGAAGTTGTGATATTTAGAAATCTTTCGTAGTGACCAAGATCTAAATCAGTTTCTGCTCCATCATCCGTCACGTAACATTCTCCATGTTCATATGGATTTAATGTTCCTGGATCAATATTTAAGTAAGGGTCGAATTTTTGGATTGTAACTTTGAAACCTCTTGATTGAAGTAATTTACCCAAAGAGGCTGCAATGATACCTTTTCCGAGTGAGGAGGTAACCCCTCCTGTAATAAATATGTACTTTGTTGTTGATCCCATAAGAATGGAGGCAGGATGTTTTTTTGTTTGAATTCTTATGGGGCTCAAAATTACGGAATTTTCCTGATTAAGGGCTTTTATCCTTTTGATTTTTATTATTTACTGCGAATTTACTTTCTCTGAAGTATAAATATCTCCTTATTCGAACTGACATTTGGTGACAATTGATTACAGTAATTTTGAAAAATCAGGAACCCAAAAAGATCAATATTGATGTGGGTGGAATTTTTCTTCATCGACCTTATTTGAAAAAAAATTGCATTAATCTAATGACAATATAAATAAGTTATTCTTAAAGATTGTTTCAAGATTAAAAAGTATTCCTAATATTTTATTTTCCATGATCTGAATAATTACTTCAAATCCAATTCGTTTCTTTGGTTTATAGTTAAATCTAAACATAAAACTGATTGAAATTCTTAGTATTATAGTTTAGTTTATATAGTGCAATGTCAAAGTAAAATAGTTATATTTTTAGATGTTAAATAAAAATCTCGAAAAAAGCTCTTTAAACTGCACAAACTTTCCAGTCAGAAATAATTTTTCTGTAATCTAAATTTTAAACCCTCAAAATTATATCTAAAAGGAATTTATTCACTCCTATTTTGGAACCAAGACCTAAATATTTCAAAGAACAATATTTGGAAGTTGTGTTTCTATTCTATTTAATTTATCAATTTGAAATATGAAGGTTGCATGAATCTATCAGATTAGGTCAAGTAATTGAAAATATATTTTCTTCATATGGAATTTTTAAAGTCTTTAGGGATTTAGTTCATTATTGATTTTGGAGTTTTATTTTTTAATCTTCTCAAAGTTGAATTCTATTAAAAATATTCAACTAGTTTGTTTTAATGAATTTTAATATAATAAAAGCATTAATCGATTTTTAGTGTATATGGAATTATATATATTGCGAATGGTTTTTAAATTTTAAACAAACTATTTTCACAATGAAAGATTTAATCAAAGAATCTATTAATGATTTGAAGAAAAGTGATGGTTTTGTATACGTTACTTCTGAAGGAAATAAAATAGATTTACACGAAGCCGCTGCAAAAGGAATCGCGGTTACTCCTGTTAACCCAAAAGATGAAGTTATTAAGAAATTAGAAGCTGCCGGTTTACTCCTTTTGGATGGAAAATTCGTCAATGACTTAAATGAACTTATCTCCCTAATTAGTGGAGCGGGATCTTCTAAAGGCAAGTCGGGTAAGAGAAGGACATTTACTGATTCAGAAAAGACTAAAATTGTCGAGGAATGGAAAAAAGTTGAAGCAGCTGGGAAGAAGACCAAAGCTGCATTTGCAAGAGAAATTGGTGTAGGTTATCAGACCTTCATTAATTGGTTGAGAGGTTAATATCTACTCCTTCACAACATGAAATAAGAAAGGCACCTTCAAGGTGCCTTTCTTATTCTATTTTCAATCTTTTTGAATTATATAGAATCCAGCTAAACATTAATAAGGTAAAAGCTAATAATGCTGTATTGAATATAGGACCAAGCTGGATTTTTGGTATTCTGATTGACGGAATAGTTAAATTTAAAGAAGAGGGCGTAAATTCTATGATTTTGTCCCAATAACTTATGGATGTTTCATTCCATGGAACAAAAATCAGAGTGGCTATTCCGATAAATAGAATTCCAGCTATAATAGATTTTAAGATAATAGGAGAAATAAGAGGTTGATAAACAATTGTTTTTTGCTTCTCAATTTTTGAAATTATTCTTCGATGAAAATCTTCGGAAGGGGATTCGCTACCAATTTCTGAGAATAAACCTTTTATAAATTCCTCTTCCTGAATATTGATATTTTTCATAACAGGTTAATTAATTCTTGATTTGTGATCTTTTGTAAAGATGATAATAGACTTTTTCTCCCTCTATGTAAGAGTATTTTAATATGGGATTCTGTTAAGTCTGTAATTTGTTCAATTTCCTTAATACTTTGTTGTTCAAGATAAAATAAAGTTAAGACTGCAGATTCAGTTGATTTTATTGAGTCAAGCGCTTTTTTTATTAAAGACTTTCTTTCTTCAATATGCATTTGCTCTATTCCATTCATAAACTCCGCGGGAGTTTCTTTTGTATCTATTATTTCGTCTAAATTAATCAAAGTTTGTTTGGACTTACGTAACCTTCCGATTGCTTCATGATAGATTATTTTATAAAGCCAAGTTGTGAATTTAGATTTACCCTCGAATGATTTGAGAGAATTATATACTTTCATAAAAGAGTCCTGAGCCACCTCCTCAGCATCTTCTTGATTCTTCAAAATCCGAAAAGCTAAGGTGTAGGCATATTTCTCATGTTTTTGGATAAGCTGTCCAAAAGCACCAAGGTCTCCTCTCAAGGTTTTTTCTATGTAAAAAGAATCTTCTTTAAAATGCATTCTATCCTGAGATGCGATAAGTACCAAAGAAGTTACAAATTATTTTATTATAATTTTTGTAACCTTTTCCCGATGGAATTGCATCAAAGAAGAAAAATCACAAACAAAAATCTTTATGGACGCAACTACAGTATTGGTAAACTTGATCATTTTCTCTACACTATTTGGAATAGTGTATATGTTTTTGACAAGTAGGAATAAAGAAAGACTAGCCTTAATTGAAAAAGGTGCAGATGCGACAGTCTTTAATTCAGGAAAGAAATTCAGTTTTGCTGAAGGTATTATGAATCTGGCATTACTTGCTATTGGAATTGGTGCTGGTGTATTAGTAGGTGCTTTATTGGAGCAAAGTGGGATGGCAAGCGAAGTAGCCTTTACTTCTTCTATCTTTATTTTTGGCGGGGTAGGATTAATGGCCAGCATTTTTGTCAATAGAAAACTTATTCAAAAGGAAGATTAAACCAATGTTTACTAACAAAAAAACCTCCTAGATCTAGGAGGTTTTTTTGTTCTATATCCATTTAAAAAGGTTGCTCTCAATATTCTGATTATTTTTGTGTCAAAAAAACAGACATTGGATCATCCTAATTTTCTCAAATTATTTAAAAAAGAAGGTATTCTCTCAATCCAAGAGGGTAACGGAAATTTAATTACCCTAATGTCTCCTGATAATTGGAGGCCTGAAATGGGAAATGATTGGATATATTTGTTGTTTGATACATTTCAAATTAGATCAATCTGTGAACAATTTTCGGAAGTGTCTCTGGATATTGTAGAATTTGCATCGAAACCTACCATATATCATAGTAAACCAAATAGGGTGATTCCAGAAGGACCTATTGTTAATGGAGCCTTGAAGTTTTCTTTAATTCGGGAACCAAACTGGAATAAATTACTTTTTCAGATTTCAAAACCAACTTTGATGAAAATTGAAACAGGAGCTAGTGCTAAAGTGAAAACTGATGTGCTATTTCCTCTATTTAGTCCAAGTACAAAAGAAATGTATTTAGGAGCTGAAGGTGAAGTTAAAATTTTGAAAGGATGAATTTTAAATCACATCTAGACGAGAAAGAAGTTTTCCAGAGAGTAGCAAATGCGGCTGAAAAGTTGAATTTGAAAACCTATGTTGTGGGTGGCTATGTGCGTGATTTGATATTGGATAGAAGAAAGGTTTCTAAAGACATTGACTTTACCTGTGTAGGAAGTGGTATTGAATTAGCGAAAGAGGTTGCTGTTGGATTTGACTTTCACGTACCCTTATCGGTCTTTAAAAACTTCGGGACAGCGATGCTAAAACTGGAGGATTGGGAGCTTGAATTTGTTGGTGCAAGAAAAGAATCGTATCGATCTGAATCAAGAAAACCCATTGTGGAAGATGGAACGCTGCAAGAGGATTTGGAAAGACGTGATTTCACAATAAATGCAATGGCAATTTCCCTTAACAGGGAAGATTATGGAGAGCTTTTAGATCCATTTGATGGTATTGGCGATATCAAAAGAAAGATTATAAAAACACCATTAGAGCCAAATATTACTTTTTCTGATGATCCATTAAGGATGATGAGGGCTGTTCGATTTGCTGCTCAATTAAATTTTGATATTGAAGCAGAAACTTTTTTTGCATTAACTGAAAATGCTTCTAGATTAAAAATCATTTCAGCCGAAAGAATTATAGATGAATTGAATAAAATCCTCTTAGTACCTAAGCCATCCTATGGATTTAAGTTATTGTTTGCGGCAAAACTACTTCATCAATTTTTTCCAGAAATGGTTGCACTGCAAGGAGTTGATTCGGTAGATGATAAAAGTCACAAGGATAACTTTTACCATACCCTACAAGTCTTGGATAATGTATCTCAGATGAGTGAAGATCTTTGGCTTAGATGGGCGGCTGTACTTCATGATATTGCGAAGCCTGCTACAAAGAGATTTAATTCAAAAGTGGGATGGACTTTCCATGGGCATGAAGATAAAGGTGCGAAAATGACACCTGGGATTTTCCGAAGGCTCAAATTGCCAATGGATGAGCGGATGAAGTTTGTTCAAAAACTAGTTAGACTTCATTTGCGTCCTATTGCTTTAGTTAAAGATGAAGTTACTGATTCAGCAATGAGAAGATTATTGTTTGATGCTGGTGACGATATAGACTCTTTAATGAAGCTATGTAGAGCAGATGTTACCTCAAAAAATAACAAACGTGTAAAGCGATACCTTGAAAACTTTGATAAAGTAGAACAGAAATTGCTTGAGGTTGAAGAAAAAGATCAAGTAAGAAACTTTCAGCCACCGATATCAGGAGAGGAAATCATGGAAATATTTGGACTTTCCCCATCAAAAATCGTAGGAGAGATTAAAGAAGAAATTAAAGAAGCTATATTGGAGGGCAAAATTCAAAATAAGCCTGACGAGGCAAGAGAGCTGATGGTGGAAATCGCTAATTCTAAAGGTGTATTTCCTGTCAAAGATCTACCTAAACCATAATTCAAATTAAATTAATAGAAAAATGAAGCGCGTATTATTCATGCTGCTACTGGTTCTTTGTGCCAGTCCAATTATTGCCCAAACTACATCGGACTCCATTCCTAGACTGGATTCGAAAACAAGAAGAGTTCTAAATTCTCAAGATCAAGCTTCATATCAACTGGCCTTAAGGTATGCGGATCCACTAGTTGCAAGAACAAAACTTTATGAGTTGATGGTAAGAAACCCAGAAGATTTAAGGTATCCTGAGCTATTGGCCGGCTTATATTTTGAAAACAACCTTTATACTTCTGCTGCTTTAGTGGCTATGGACGTTTTAAGTGTCAATGACAAGAGCGTAGGAGCATTGGAAATTGCGGCATATTCACTAGAACAAGTAGGTGCTCTTGATAGGGCTTTGCCGCATTTTGAAAGTTTATACTTGCTTAGTGGGGATAATTTTAGTCTCTATAAATCAGGTTTTATTCAATACTCATTAAAGCGGTATGATGAAGCTTTGAATTCGGTAAATATGCTAATCAAAAATGCTAAAGCTGATGAAAAGATAGGATTTAATACTACAGAAAATGTGACTCAGGAAGTTAGCATGAAGGCAGCAGCTCTTAATTTAAAGGGAATGATTTATTTAGATCAAGGTTCAAAGACAGAAGCCAAAACGGCATTTGAAGAAGCTATTCAACTTGATTCTAATTATGAGTTAGCGAAAGAAAATCTAAAAAAGGCTCAGTAAAAGCAGAAATTATTTTTAAAAGACTGGCGTAGTTGCCAGTTTTTTTTGTTCTAAATTTTTAAGAAAAAAAGAGAAAATATGCCAATGTCGTCGTAGCTGAGGAAATCAAGAGACTGATTAGAATAATTTTAGAATAGTTAGTAACGATAATTTTTGAATGGGGTCCTTGATTTATCACAGCCTTGTAGGGCTTAATAACTTCTTGAATTAAAGCAAGACAACCAAAAAAATAGATTAATAAAATAAGAAGTAAGCTCGCAGCTAGTTCCATCGAATATAGATTATATTCAAATTTACCCTCAAAAAATACTTTTTACCCATCTTTTTTAAAACTTAACAATTTGATAATGAGCAAAAAAAAAGCGACTCAACCGAGCCGCTTTATTATTATTTCTTTAGTAATTATTTAATTGCTACCTGATCAACGTTACCGTCTGGGTCACCGATTACAGCACCACCATTTCTAGGAGTGCCCCAAATCAATAAACCACAAACGTGTGGGGATGCCATTGATGTACCACTATAAGAAGCATACCCACCAGGAACAGTGGATAGTACACCTACTCCAGGGGCAGCAAAGTCAATAGGAGGGTTGCCATAATTTGAAAAAGAAGCGTAAGTATCACTACTATTAATAGCTGATATAGTATAAATATTAGGACCATTAGCTCTCGCTGGGGAATGATTGTTTGCATCATCGGATTCATTTCCGGCGGCCAATGCAACTTTTACTCCGCTTGATCCCAAAGCTTCTACTGCAGCATCAAGGGCACTAGAGACAGGTCCGCCTAAACTCATATTTGCTACATCTCCGTTTGCTGCATTTGCCGCTACAAAGTTAACACCCGCAATTACACCGGAATATGATCCAGAACCTCGAGAATTAAGAACTTTTACAGGGACAACAGTAGCACCTGCCGCAACTCCAACAACTCCAAAATCATTATCAATCGCAGCTACAGTTCCGGAAACATGGGTACCATGACCATTTCCATCTTGACCTAAATCAGAATCTTTACCAGATGTGAACGCGTTATATCCAAGAGATGTGGCAACATTTAAGTCTGGATGACTAGAATCTATTCCTGAATCTATTATATAAGCTTTTTTTGATCCTGTGTAGATTTGTCCACCTCCAACTCTTATGATTCCATAAGGAGTTGATTGAGAGGCTGAACCACCTCCGCCACCACCTCCACCTGGACCTTTACCAGGAGGAGGTGCCAAGGCAATTACCCTGTCAGGCTCGATAGCTTTAATGCTTGGATCTTTTTCCAGAAGTTCGGCTTGTTCATCTGTAAGAGTTGCAGAGAAGCCTTCTATAGTACTTCCATAAACATATCCCAGATTTTCTTCACTGATTCTATATTTCGCTAGTAGTTCAGATCCAGTTTTTCTCATGGATGCCTGTACGGCATCATAATTCATGTCTTTTCTGAAATTCAATCCAGTTGGCTGCATCGTTATGATGTACTTTCCTGGAATGATATCACCGGATTTAAATCCGATAAATTCTACTGCATCTGAGGAAAGAGGAGTTTCTTCTTGCGGTTGGCAGGAAAAAGCCAACGCCCCCAGAGCTAAACCAGCAAATAACACTGGTCTTTTCCAAAGTTTGTTTTGGTTGATCATAATTGTTTAGTTGATTGATTGGTTAAAAGTCTTTTTTAACGGTTGATTATTCGTTTAAAGGTCAAGAATCTCTAAATATTATTTTGGATTACCAATTATTTGAGGATAAAAAAATTAACAAAAAAAATGGCCTCAATTTCTTGAGGCCAAAATGCAATTATTTGATTATCTTTTTTTCAATCATCCTTCCGGTCCTGATTTTTCGATCTAGGGTACTACCTATGTCTTGTCTGTCTAGCGTTTCAAATCTACCTGAAGATGGGATTCCGGTAATTTGTTCGATTGCGGTCCTTAAAAGAAGTTCAGTAACATCCCCTAAAGGTCTTAATCTCTCTGAAGATTCTTTTTTGGTGAGATTTGGTTTAAAGCCAGTTGTATAATCAGATTGATCAAGACTATTGAAACTTTGAGTTACTATTGGTAAAATCCCATAAGGATTATCCTCATTTTCTTCATCCTCAAAAGGAATTGAACCTACATTTTTCCCATAAGTAACATCCCCGATTATATAAACATCCATATAAGGTTTTAGGCCGTTTATTATCAGTTCAGAAGCGGATGCAGTTCTAGATGATGTTAAAATATAGATTTTATTTTCTTCTAGGATGGGTCCAAGGTTTTGGGTTTTTGCTTTGAAAGAAGTTTGAACATTTGCGAGTTCTTTAGGGAATTCTGACATCAAATAATTATTGTATTTTGTCTTCGAGAAAATATCTGCGGTTGTTACCGAAGGAGCAATTAAACTAGCCAAATTAACAGCAGATGAGACATAACCTCCACCATTATATCTAAAGTCAATAATTAAATGATTGATATTTGAAGATTTGAATTTTGCGAAAATTTCATCTACTTGATCATCATATGTTGTATTTTGTTCTCCAGGTCCTGGAGCAAAGAAATTGTACATAAAATATCCTATTCTTTGATCACCAATTATATAGACTGAATCAATATAAATAGGATTTTCTGACAGCTGAAGTGTTTCTAATGTGATAGGCTCTTGTTCCTCAAAAATGAGTGTTACAGGATTTAAACTTAAATAAGTAATACTATGCTGAGATTCAATTTGGCCTAAAAGATCACGATAATTATCAGTTGTTATTTGAGTACCGTTAATTTTTGTAATTATGTCTCCCCTGACCAAACCAGCGCTTTCGGCAGGACTTCCTTTTTTAACATAGGAGATTTCAGCGATTACATTTGTACTTTCTTGACTTTGTAAATAAAGTTGGAATTCGTAACCGGCCTCCAATGTAATTCCACTCAAACTATTCATTAACTCCTGAAAGTCTGGATAAATTACTGAAAATCTATCTGTGGGTCTATTAAGCAAAGCTTCAAAATAATCTTCTGGGTCTGAGTTCTCAGCAATTGGAGTTCCCAGATCATCTAGCCAGTAGTAAACTTCATCCATGACATCCAAAATCCATCTATTTACTGCAATTTCTGAACTTGGATCAATGACTGGCTCAGTATCTTCTTTGTCTTTACAACTCCACCCAAAAACTGTCAAGGATAAGAGTAGAATAAGCTGAAGTAATTTGATTGATTTCATTAGGATTGATTTAAAGATCTCTTTATGAACGAAATAAGGACGTGGATGTTTGGGTATATTTTCAATTTAATAGTAAGAAGATCCAAATGTCACATCATGGGTTTTGCTATCCAGCAATTTGCCATTTTCACATTTTAATACTCTATAGGGATATTTACGCAATAACTCATGGTTATGGGTTGCCATGAGAATAGAAGTTCCTTTTTTATTGATCTCTTGAAAGAGTTTGAAAATCCCATCTGCTACATCAGGATCCAAGTTTCCCGTTGGTTCATCCGCTA
>NZ_JAHEBC010000075.1 GCF_024642405.1 Algoriphagus sp.
ATTGAGGATTATGAGGAAGTGTTGACTTATTGTGCACGAAACGATTGTTTGGGAAATCAGTTAATAGATGGTGGAACGAAAACACATTTGAAAATTACCGAATATGGTAAATAATAAATTTCTGATTTTGGCAATCATCTTTTTGGGCCTATGGAATCTTTCAAAAGCTCAAGATAGATATGCTGTTTTTTTTAAATATAAACCACAAGAAACTTATTCTTTATCCCAACCTGATCTATTTTTAAACCAAAAAGCTTTGGATAGAAGGAATAGGGAAGGTGTTTCCATTGATTCATTGGACTTGCCCGTTTCTCAAAAATACATCGATGGTCTGATGGAAAAGGCGGATAACATTCTTTATCCAAGCAAATGGATGAATGCATTATTATTGATAACGGACCAAGAGAGAGCCATTGAGATTGAATCATTGCCTTATGTAGATAGGGTGGAGATGGTGGCATTAGATTTTATTCCAGATCCTAATTCTCGGTTTGTAAGGAAAATTTTTACATCGGTTGGAATAAAAATCTCTCTTCCTTCAAATAATAGAAAGCTCCAGACAAATGAAACTCCGTACGATTTTCAGAATAATTTATTGAGAATACCTGAAATGCATGAAGCAGGATTTACTGGAAAAGGTGTCACCATAGCAGTTTTTGATATTGGGTTTCCGGGGACAGAGAAAGCTGCTTCTTTATCTCATTTATATACCAATAACCAGATTTTAGGAACGAAAAATTTTGTAAACCCTTGGTCTGAAACTGTTTATTCTGTCCATCAGCATGGCACGAATGTTCTATCCTTGATTGCTGCAAGTGAAGAAGGGATTTTGGTTTCCGGAGCTCCTGATGCGAATTATATTCTGGCAGTTACTGAAGAAGATCCGACTGAATATAAAATAGAGGAATATAATTGGGTAAAAGCAGCAGAATTTGCTGATAGTTTGGGGGTGGATATAATTAATTCTTCGGTGGGATATTATGATTTTGACGATCCCACAATGAATTATTCCTTGGAGGATTTAGATGGGAAAACCACTGTTATTGCGCGTGGAGCAAATATTGCGGCACAAAAAGGTATTCTAGTAATAAATAGCATTGGGAATTATGGTTCAAAGGAATCCAGTTTAATTTCTCCTGCTGACTCAGAGTTAGTTTTGGCAATTGGCTCCGTGGATCAAGATTTAGGTGTTTCCAATTTTAGTTCAAGAGGTCCTACTGGCGATGGAAGGATTAAGCCTGACCTTGCGGCATTTGGCAATGGAGTTGCTCTCATTAAATCAAATGGCAATCTTGGATTTTCTAACGGAACATCTTTTTCTGCACCTCAGATTACAGCCTTGGCTGCAGGTCTATGGGAAGCAAAGCCGGAATGGACAAGGGCGGAGCTGGTGGAGAATTTAATTCGCAGCGGATCTCAGAAAGATGAAAAGGATAATTTGATAGGTTATGGGATTCCAAACTTCTTTGATGCTTACTATGGAGAAATTTTATCAGTATCAGAAAAAGAGGAAGTTTTATGGAAAATATTTCCAAATCCCATTTGGGAAGATGATTTGAAGATTTATTTTGGTTCAGGGCTTAAGGCTGAATTTACATTATTGGACATGAACGGGAAACAGATTCAATCTTCCGTTTTGTTCAGAAATAACCAAAAAGAATCCTACCGAACCTCTTTGCAGGGTTTAAAGCCAGGGTTTTACATAGTGCAAATGCAGGATGAAAAAGACTTGAAGAGAACCAAATTATTTAAACAATAAGTTTAGAATATCTAACAACCCAAACAAATTTATTTATATGTCTCCTTTAATTGCCCCATCCATTTTAGCTGCTGATTTTGCAAATCTTCAGAAAGAGGTGGAAATGTTAAATACCTCTCAGGCTGATTTTATCCATGTTGATATTATGGATGGTGTGTTTGTTCCTAATATATCTTTTGGGATTCCAGTTACTCAAGCGATAAAAAGGCATGCTAAAAAACCGCTAGATGTCCACTTGATGATTGTGGAACCTGATCGATATCTTGAGGCTTTTAAAGATGCTGGGGCAGATATTATTTCGGTCCACTATGAGGCTTGTCCTCATTTACATAGGACATTACAGGTAATAAAATCACTCGGTGTAAAAGCCGGAGTTGCAATTAACCCACATACAAGTATTGATTTTTTACGAGATGTAATCCAAGATATTGATTTGGTTTGTATGATGTCAGTAAACCCAGGGTTTGGAGGGCAAAAATTTATAGAAAATACCTATAGTAAAATCTCAAGGTTAAAAGACCTGGTTTTGGCAAATGGAGCAAATACCAAAATTGAAATTGATGGTGGAGTCAATATTCAAAATGCTCCGAAATTAATTACTGCTGGAGCAGATGTTTTAGTGGCAGGTAGTTTTGTTTTTAATTCACCGAATCCAGTAAATACAATCAAGGAATTGAAATCTATTCCGATAGTTTAGGATTTTGGTAACCGTTTATCCAAAAATATCTTAATTAACCCTAAAAGTCTTGATTTTTTGGAATAGGGTTTATTTATTGAACATATTACGAAAACTAAAATCAGAGAAGACTATGAAAAAAGTATTGTTGTTTGGAGCGTTTTTCGCGTGTATGGGATTGACAGGTTTTGCGCAGGAAGCAGCGGAAGAAGTTACAGATGAGGAGTTAACAAAATTTGCTCACGTAGAGGTGATGACATCGGAGTATGTTGACTCTAAAACTGAAGAGTTGAGAGCTATGATCCTTGAGAACGAAATTTTCCAGGGAGGAGCTAGATATAATGAGATCAAAGCAGCTTGGGGAGATGAAGCAAAAATGACGGAAGCAGAAGTAACTGAGGAAGAAAAAGCAGCATACCAAGCAGTACAGGATTTTCAGAATTCTCTTCAAGACGTAGTGAAAGATTATAAAACGGAATTAATCATGAATGATTCTATTTTGGGTGCTTCTACATATAATAAAGTTAATGGAGCCCAAAAATCTGATCCAGCAGTAAAAGAGAAATTAGATGCTTTGATTTCTGAATTGAAAGCTAAAAGTGAAGGAGAAAATGAGGATGGGACTGAAGGAGATGGAAAATAAGTTTTTTACAAACATTATGAATTAAGCCTCCTTTATGGAGGCTTTTTTTTTAATTTCACACCAAGACAGCCAATTATTCGTTAGTTTCCTATCATGTTGAAAAAGTCTATTCTATCTCTCGTATTTACTTGCCTTTCAGTTTTTGCTATAGCTCAAGATGAAGATATTTTTGGTATCTCAGAAAAAGCTAAAAATCCCAAAAGCGAAAGTGGGCTTGGAAATATCACTAGGAATGTTTTAGAAATGTTCAGTATAGAACTTTCTACGGGAGCAGCGTATCATCAATTTTCAATGCCTTTTTATTCTGAAAATCCTGATCTTTATCCATTAAGCCAGTTTCAAAATTTTGATAATCCTTTAGATATATCTGAGGAAAATCCACTGGACATGAAAAGCAACGACTGGACTTTTCCTTTACTTAATGCTGGTTTAAGAATCAACTTATTCAATCTTTTGACAATTGGTGGAGGCTATGGTCAAGAATGGGGGAATATGTCAACTATGAGAGGAGGAGATTTTGAATTTCCTTTTGAAGGAGGTTCATATCAGGCTAGTAAATTTTATGGTACAGTAGGTTTGGTGCTTTTTGACGCTCAGAGAAGGCAGGCATTTTTAAGGTGGAGATATAGAAAATATGCTGGGGCGAACTATTACATGCAATCCGAGTTGACTCAAAGGTCAAGACAAGTTTATCCTTGGAGATTTATTTTAGAGGGGGAATTTGGTCAATTGAAAATGAAAAATTTTGTTGATCAAAGCATGTTGCCCTCTGGATCCATGTATGAACCAAAATTGGCGGTAGGTGAAAAACCTTACATGGGAATAGCCTTGAGAATCGAGCGGGATTTCTCCGAATACACTAAAATGTTTGTAAAAGGAGGGGCTGAGTTTAGAGACTTCACTTATTCTGCTACCGATTTTACTGAAGTTCAGAATCTGAAACAGACCCTCTATGGAATGCAAGTGGGCTTTGCTGTGAGGTTTCCTGGTACCAAGAGATGTAAAATTGGAGGCTGCGGAGTAGTGATGAAGCACATGCACAACGGGATTGAATATAGAGGCAGCGGAATTTTTAATTATCAGAATCGAAAAGTCGGTCAATGGTACTAGGTATCGAAAGAATTTTTTGAGTTAATTTTCTCTTTTCAAAACCATTGGGTTTTTACTATCTTGCAGCCTAATAATCGACCCTACAAAAGCATTATATGGCTCAAGGAGAAAACGAGAACATCATACCCATTAATATTGAAGAGGAAATGCGCGGAGCCTACATCGATTATTCGATGTCGGTTATTGTTTCCAGGGCACTTCCAGACGTGCGTGACGGCATGAAGCCAGTTCATAGAAGGATCCTTTACGGGATGCAGGAACTTGGCGTATTACATAACAAACCCTATAAAAAATCTGCAAGAATTGTAGGTGAAGTACTCGGTAAATATCACCCTCATGGTGATTCCGCTGTGTATGACACCATGGTTCGTATGGCTCAGCCTTGGTCTCTTCGATATCCTTTGGTGGATGGACAAGGAAACTTCGGTTCGATAGATGGAGATAATCCGGCTGCGATGCGATACACGGAAGCACGTTTGAAGCGAATTGCTGAAGAATTGCTGATAGATATCAATAAGGAAACAGTAGATTTTCAATTCAACTTTGACGACTCTTTAAAAGAGCCGGTTGTTTTACCTGCTAAAGTTCCAGCTCTATTATTAAATGGGGCATCAGGTATCGCGGTAGGTATGGCTACAAATATGGCTCCTCATAATTTAGGAGAAGTTATAGCAGGTATAATCGCCTACATAGATAACAGAGAAATTACTGTTTCAGAATTGATGGAGTTTATTATTGCTCCTGATTTCCCAACTGGAGGAATTATCTATGGTTATAACGGTGTAAAGGCTGCCTTCGAAACAGGACGAGGAAGAATCGTGATGAGAGGGAAGGCTAATGTAGAGACCAAAGATGGAGGAAATAAGGAGATGATTGTCATCACCGAGATTCCTTACATGGTCAATAAAGCCAATATGGTTGAGAAAACAGCTCAGCTAATCAATGAAAAGAAAATAGATGGAATTTCTGCCATCCGTGATGAATCGGATAGGTCTGGAATGAGAATCGTTTACGAATTAAAACGGGATGCAATTCCCTCTGTCGTTTTAAATAATTTATACAAGCATACCCAATTACAGACTTCTTTTTCAGTGAATAATGTGGCCCTTGTAAAAGGTAGACCTTATACCCTGAATCTAAAGGATCTGATAGTCCATTATGTTGACCATAGACATGAGGTTATCGTAAGAAGGACTGAATACGAATTAAGAGAGGCGGAGAAAAGAGCACATATCCTTCAAGGTTATCTGATTGCTTTAGATCATTTGGATGAAGTGATTGCTTTAATCAGGAACTCAGCGGATCCCGAAACTGCCAGAAATGGTTTGATAGAAAGATTTGAACTCAGCGAAATCCAAGCAAGAGCTATCCTCGATATGAGATTACAGCGATTGACTGGAATGGAGCGTGATAAAATTATCCAGGAATTTAAAGAAATCATGGCTCTCATTGAGGAGCTTAAATTCATTCTTGAAAATGAGGATAAGAGAATGGAAATCATAAAAGAGGAACTGACGGAGATGAAAGACCGTTATTCTGATGATCGTCGTACTGAAATAGAGCATAACGCAGAAGATTTCAGTTATGAGGATATGATTCCAAATGAGGAAGTAGTGATAACAGTTTCTCATCAAGGATATGTAAAGAGAACTGCTTTGACGGAATATAGAACGCAAGGTAGAGGAGGAGTTGGTTCCAGAGGCGTGAGTACTAAAGAAGATGACTTTACAGAATACCTATTTACTGCATCGACGCATAATTACTTATTGATCTTTACCGATAAAGGGAAATTATTCTGGCTAAAAACTTATGCGATACCGGAAGGCTCCAAAACTTCCAAAGGGAGACCAATCCAAAATCTGATAAATATTGAATCGGATGATAAAATCCGTTCGATTATTCAGGTAGATGATTTAAATGATCAAGATTATATAAATAATCATTTCTTGATCATGGTTACTAAAAGAGGGGTCATTAAAAAAACTACTTTAGAGCAATATAGTAGACCAAGATCTAACGGTATTATTGCTTTAAATATTCGTGAAGATGATCAATTGGTTAGAGTAGATATGACCAATGGATCTCAACATATTGTTATTGCAGCTAAATCAGGAAGAGCTATACACTTCCCAGAAACTGCTGTAAGGCCAATGGGAAGAACAGCTACTGGGGTAAAAGCGATTACATTACAAGGAGATGACGACAATGTGATTGGCATGGTTTGTGCCTCAGATGAATCAGCTACTTTATTGGTGGTTTCAGAAAATGGGTATGGTAAACGTTCCTATTTAAATGAATACAGGATTACCAATAGAGGTGGTAAAGGGGTGAAGGCTATGAATGTTACGGATAAAACCGGAGCTTTAGTTGCAATAAAGGAAGTGACTGATTCTGACGATTTAATGATTATTAATAAATCTGGAATTATTATTCGAATTTCAATGGAAACTCTACGAATAATGGGTAGAGCAACACAAGGAGTTAGATTGATAAAAGTAGGAGGAGAAGATAGCATTTCATCAGTGGAAAAAATCACAAAGGAAGATGAAGAAGAGGAGGAAATTGAAAATTCGGAAGAAATTTCAAATGAAAATCCTGATGTAAAAAATGAATCTCCTGAAAACGAAGGAGATGATCCAAAAGAATAACCAAACAAAAAAAGTAAACACTAATAATGAAGAAGCTAATTCTATCAATGGCCCTAATTGGTGCGACAACCTTGGCCTTTGGACAAAAAAAAGTAGTAAGGTCTGCAGAAAAAAACTTCAAGTCAGGTGATCTTAAAGAAGCATTAACTGAAATTGAAGCGGCAACAGCAGATCCGGAAACTAGTTCCGACCCTGAAACATATTTGTTAAAAGCTAAAATCGAAACCAAGATGTTTGGTAGCGATTCTACGAACACGATGCAAAACTATGAGGTAGGTAAGACTGCTCTTTCCACTTACATGAAATCATTTGAGATGGGTGGAGCGGATAAAACCACAGGGATTGGAGAAGATATATGGGAAGAAGATATTATCGGCGTACCGGATAATTTAAGACCATATTCTATTAATACCCTTAAGAATACCTCTTTCGATAAAGCGATTGAAAGATACAATGAAGGAGACCAAGAAATGGCATATTACTTCTTCGACTTAGCTGGAGAAATTGCTCCAGAGGATACTACAATTCATTACAATGCAGGTTTCTTAGCAAATGATCAAGAGATGTATGAAGAAGCAAAGAAACACTTTAATCTACTTTTGGACGTAGAAGAATATAATAAGTTAAATACTTATTACTTCATGGTTCAAATCTTAAGTGGAGCTGAGTCAAACCCGGAAGGTGCTTATGACATGGTTATGGCCGCAAGAGAAGATTATCCAGAAGATAAAATTCTTGCTGAATATGAAATCCAGCTTTTGCTTCAATTAAACAAAATGGATGAGGCTATGGCTTCAATTCAAGAGGCTTTAAAAAATGATCCAAACAATGCATCAATTCTATTGAGATCTGGATATTTGAAAGAAAAATCAGGTGATATGGAAGGGGCACTGACTGATTATAAAAAATCAGTTGAAGCTGATCCAGATTTCTACGACGGCAATTTCTATACAGGAGCTTTAATGCTTGATAGAGCTAGAGAAATATTAGCTGAATTAAATAGTCTTTCTGACGATGAATGGGAGAAGAGATCTGAATCAATGGGTAAAGAAGCAGATGGATATTACAGAGATGCTGTACCTTACTTTACAAAAGCTTTAGAAATAAGACCTGACAATACAGATGTGATGGAAGTGCTATTTCAAGTACATACAAGACTTAAAAATGAAGCAGAAGCTGATAAATACAATAAAAGGCTGATTGAATTGAAAGGTCCAAATTGGATGGAAGGAGGATTATAATCTCTGAAAACATACCTAAGCCAACCCATCGGGTTGGCTTTTTTTTGTCGAGATTATTTCTACTTTTTTAACTATCGAATTCTAATTTTTTTAGAATCATTTTAATTCGAACTGAATTCTCTTCGATAAAAGGAAGTACTTTTTTTATTCCTCTTATATTTGTGTTTCAATTGTGAGTTTTAACGATGCGAGTAAAATTCAAAGCAGTTACCCTTGCTGTTTTAGTTTCATTTATTTC
This sequence comes from Algoriphagus sp., assembly GCF_024642405.1. GTDB lineage: Bacteria > Bacteroidota > Bacteroidia > Cytophagales > Cyclobacteriaceae > Algoriphagus. Next base: position 8,316 of record NZ_JAHEBC010000075.1, read on the forward strand.
TTATCAAGCGATTGGACAATCAAAGTTTCAAAAGTCTTTAGTTGTTAGCTATGAGAATGGACCCCTATTGGGGAATGGGAAAGACTGGGCAAACCAAATCAAAGAAACGGAAAGGTATAGCGGAATAGATGTAAGATTTGAGTGGAGAAAAATTCAAAATACTTTTTTTAATTATTTGAATAGGTATCCAAGTATTGGGGTTGGCTTTAGTTCTTTAACTCATCATTCTGAGCAGCTAGGTAGGCCTATGGGTATCTATGGATTTGTCGAATTGCCATTTACCAGAAGAGGTATTTATAATAAATTCTATCTTAGCTATTTTGGGCAAATAGGATTAGGCTTCCATATTAAACCCTATGATCCTGAATCAAATCCCACCAACCTCTTTGTTGGATCAAATCTTAATAGTTATATCCATTTAGGATTTAAAGCTAATTATATGATCAGTCAAAGAGTGAGTTTGGTAGGTACAATTGGCCTAAAACATTTTTCAAATGGAGCAATAAAAAAACCAAATGCCGGGATAAATTATGCTCCTATCGGGTTTGGAATTAAAACTAAATTAGGGAAAATTGAATCTTTACCGACAGAACCAGTTTCATATCCTGATCTTGAAAAGAGAGGATTTTGGAATTTGGCTTTATACCTAGGAACAAAAAATTACGAAATAGGGGACCCTATTTACTTTAGAGGAGGATTAGGGATAAATTATTTGTGGGAGGCATCTTATAAATATCGATTGGGCCTTGGAATTGATTGGTATTATGGGGCTGGAATAAAAGAAAGGTGGCCTGATCAAGAAACCGGGTTTTTTGATGCGAATTCTTTTGCTTTGGTAGGTAGTTGGGAGTGGAAGATAAATAGGCATCTATATGTGCCGATTGCTTTTGGAGTATATTTTAATCAATCCGAATTCAATCAGGAAGTTTCTTGGTTTTATGAGCGAGTGGGTGTAAGGTATAGGTTTGATAATAATGTATATGTCGGGATTCAGATCAAAGCCCATAAGGCTAAAGCTGATATTTTTGAATTCACTTTTGGTTATACAATTCCCGGAAAAATTAAATATATCCGACCAGGAAATAAGTAAGATTCCCCATTAATCACAAAATATTTTTATTTGAAGCTGGCTTAATTTAGCTTGTCATGTTTATTGAGCCCCTTTATGACAAAATCAACTTTATTTGGTGCTATTGCACTCTTTATTCTTTGTTTTAGTAATCTCACTATTGCTCAGTCGATCCCTTCTTCTGAGCTTTATCAGAAATTGGAGCAAATAAAAGAAACTCGTAGAGTTTTATATGTGGCTGCCCATCCAGATGATGAGAATACAAGACTGATTTCCTATTTAGCAAATGGAGAAAACCTTCAAGTAGCTTATTTGAGCTTGACAAGAGGTGACGGAGGACAGAATTTAATTGGCAAAGAATTAGGTGTTAAACTTGGGCAGATTCGTACTCAGGAATTGCTTCAAGCCAGAAAAACAGATGGAGGACGCCAATATTTTTCCCGTGCAATTGATTTTGGATATACAAAAACTCCTGATGAAACTTTCCAAAATTGGGAAAGAGCAAAAGTTTTGTCAGATGTGGTATGGGTAATTCGAAATTTTCAACCAGACATAATAATAACAAGATTTAATACAATACCAGGAGGAGGAAATCATGGTCAACATACTACTTCGGCTATTCTAGCAGGAGAAGCCCTTGAAATTGCCGGAGATCCAAATATTTATCCAGAACAACTGAAATATGTTAAGCCTTGGAAACCAAAAAGGGTCTTTTGGAATACATATAATTTTAGAGGAGAATTCACCAAGGAAGATGGAGAGCAATATTTTGAATTTCCAACTGGAAATTATAACCCTTTGTTAGGTGAAACCTACAGTCAAATTGCTGCTGATAGCCGAACAATGCATAAATCTCAAGGCTTTGGAAGTACCGCAACAAACGGTGAAGCTTTGGATCATATTCAATTTGTCAGTGGAGAAAAAGCTGTAAATTCTGCTTTTGATGGTGTTTTAAATCGTTGGGAAACTATTTCTGGAGGAAAAGAAATCGAATCTAAGATCGATGAGATCTTAAAACAATTTGATTTCAAACAACCCAAATCTAATGTCCCTGATTTATTAGCAATCAAAACTAAACTGGAATCACTTCAATCAGATGAGATATGGGTTTTGGAAAAGATTTCATCTTTAAATTCTTTGATATTAGCTAGCTTAGGGGTAGAAGCAGAATGGAATGTTCAAAGAGAGATAGGATTTCCTGGTGAAAGTATTTCGACCAATCTTGAAATTACGAATCCTTCTGATGGTAATCTTAAAATTATTTCTTTCGAGACTGTAGGAGGAAAAATAAATTTCAATGATGAAATTTCGGAGAATGTTTTATTTGAAAATAAGATTGATTTAAAAATCCCCAACGACGCTTCACTTTCGCAACCTTATTGGCTGAAAGAACCATCAGATGGAGCTTTATATCATGTTAGTGACCAAATGGAAATTGGTAAACCATTTGAAAATGATCAATTGAAAGGCGTAATGGTTATTCAATATGACGGAAATACTATTGAACTGGAACTTCCTTTGATGTTTAAATTCAATAGCCGAGTTGATGGAGAAGTAAAACAACCATTTGCAATAGTTCCTGAAGTTGATCTGGTAGTGTCTGATGAAAATGTTTTCCTTTTAGAAGGCAAAAATCAAAAGTTAACAGTAACTGTAAGTTTCTCAAATGAAATATTAGATGGCAATCTGAAATTTGAAAACCTAGAGGCAGATCAATACGAAATCATCTCTGAAGAAAGAAATGATTTGAATAAGCAGGTAGTATATGAAGTGTCTTTCATGCTGGATGAAAATCAAAAACGCTCGGTTACTGCCCAATTTATTTCGTCTTCAGGACAGACTTTTGACCAAACTACCAATAGAATTTCTTATCCACACATTCCAAATCTCACTTATTTTAGTCCTGCATCTGTGAATTTGATCAAGGCAGACTGGAAAATTTCTGGAGATAAAATTGGATATATTGAAGGTGCCGGAGATGATGTTCCAAGTGTTTTAACCTCACTTGGATATCAAATTTCAACTATAGGAACAAATGATTTTTCGCTTGATTATTTAAAGCAGTTTAAGGCCATAGTAGTTGGAATTCGAGCTTATAATACTAACATTGATTTGATTGAAAATCAACAGGTTTTGATGGAATATGTGAAATCTGGTGGTAATGTCGTAGTTCAATATAATACTTCAGGGGGTCTTTTATCAAACGATATGGGGCCATATCCTTTCAAACTCAGTAGGGACAGAGTCACCGTTGAAAATTCACCTTTTCGTGCTGATTGGTCGCACCCTATACTTTCTACTCCAAACCAAGTGACTACTGAAGATTTTGAAGGATGGGTACAGGAAAGAGGCTTATATTTTGTGACAGATATTGCCGAAGAATACAGTACTCCATTAGAATTTCAAGACCCAGATGAGGAGTTCTTGAATGGGTCTTTGATATATGCTGAATATGGTGAAGGCCATTACGTATATACAGGAATTTCATTTTTTAGAGAGTTGCCTGCAGGAGTTCCAGGTGCTATTAAATTATTTATCAACTTAATAGAGCAATAGTTTTGGAAGAGAAACCTATCCGTTGGCAAAACCTTTATATAGGTCTTATTGCAGCGCTTATTTTCTTAATCGCATTTTTCACTTGGCTTCAAAGTGCGTACGCATGAGCACGATAGATTGGATTGTATTATTTGGTACGCTAGGTACTATTGCAGCCTATGGGGTATACAAAACTTATAAACAAAATAGTTTAGATTCTTACCTCAGAGGTAAAAACTCCATGAATTGGTGGACTATTGGTTTATCAATTATGGCTACTCAGGCTTCTGCTATTACTTTCCTGAGTACACCAGGGCAGGCTTATGAAGACGGAATGCGTTTCATCCAGTTTTATTTTGGTTTGCCTTTAGCTATGATCATAATCTCTGTTAGTTTTATTCCTATTTACTATAAACTAAAAGTTTATACAGCATATGAATACCTTGAAAACAGATTTGATTTAAAAACAAGAACCCTTGCCGCACTTTTGTTTATTATCCAAAGAGGGTTAGGAGCTGGAATTACTATTTATGCGCCCGCAATTATATTATCAACACTATTAGGTTGGAATCTTACCTGGACAAATGTTCTTATCGGAACTTTGGTAATTGCCTATACAGTTTCAGGAGGTACAGAAGCAGTGTCCATTACCCAAAAACAACAGATGGCTGTGATGATGGGAGGGATGATTCTTGCGGGTATTATTGTTATTCAAATGCTTCCTATTTCTTTTCAAGAAGCTCTACATGTAGCTGGGAGCATGGACAAACTGAATATAGTCAATTTTGAATTTGATCTTGCCGATCGATATAATATTTGGTCGGGAATGACCGCAGCTGTATTTCTGTTTTTGGGTTATTTTGGAACGGATCAAAGCCAGGTACAAAGATACCTTTCAGGGCAAACTCTTTCCCAAAGTAGAATGGGGTTAATCATGAATGGCTTTTTAAAAATCCCAATGCAGTTTGTGATTTTGTTTATTGGAGTGATGGTTTTTGTTTTTTACCAGTTTTTTCAACCTCCGGTGGTTTTTAATAAAGTACAAACAGAAAAGCTTCGAGAAAGTCAATATGCTGGTGAATTTGAAAAATTAGAGGAGAATTACACTGCTAATTTTGAAGAGAGTAAAGCGTCCTACATGAAAATGTTGGATGCCATAAATGAAAATGACAAGGAGTCGGAAAGAATTATAAAAAGTGAATTAAAATTTTTAAAGGAAGAGCAAAAAGAGATTCGGGATGAAGTAAAAGAACTTATTGTTACTAATGATCCTGTGGCAGAAACCAGAGATACAGACTACGTCTTCATGCGGTTTGTTATGGACAACTTACCGACTGGGATCATTGGTCTGTTATTCGCAGTAATTTTTTCAGCAGCAATGTCTTCCAGCGCTTCTGAGTTGAATTCATTGGGTTCTACAAGTACTATTGATTTATATAAGCGATCCATCAAAAAAGATGCTTCTGATATTCATTATTTAAAATCGTCAAAGTTTTTCACAGCTTTTTGGGGAGTAGGTGCAATTCTTTTTGCCACATATGCCTCTCTATTTGAAAATTTAATCCAGGCGGTAAATCTTTTAGGATCTTTATTTTATGGCACCATCCTAGGAATATTTATTGTTGGATTCTTTATGAAATGGGTAAAAGGAAAAGCAGTATTTATAGGAGCATTAGCCTCAGAAGCTTTAATTTTTATTATTCATTTTAGAAATGGAATTGGGCTCTTCGATTTTGTCTGGAATATCGGCTTCCTCTGGTATAATGCGATTGGTTGTCTTTCTGTAATGCTATTCGCAGCGATTATTCAGATTTTTGTTAAAAAATAAAAACAAACAAACCTCCAAATCACGGTCAATTTGGAGGTTTGTTTGTTCATTGAAAGTTATTTCAATGATTTAATTAATCTTTCATTAAGTCCCACATAATCAGGGTTTTGAGCTTCCTGCGCAAGCTCTATTGATTCTTTTGCAGATTCCACTGCTTCGGTTTTCATTCCCAAGGCTACTTCAATTTTAGCCTTTAAATGAAAAGCCCAGTATTTAGGATCATTCTCTACAGATTCTTGAATCCATTTGTAAGCCTTATCTAAATCTCTACCTGTATTTAAATAATAGCTTGAGGCCTCATATAGCAGATTGGGGTTATCAGTCTCTTGATCTAGGACATATTCCTTGATTTGTGCCATGACAACTGGATCTGGATCCATGGAAATATGGAATCTTACACTGGTTTGTTCCCAAGCCAAATTTAAGTCGGCACCAGAATCAGTCATGTTATCAAATCCAATTTCAAAAGTTTCGTACTTCTTTTTCGTTTTTTCGGGAGTTACTTGAACTCTTATTACATCTTCTTCAGGATTATAACCAATGGCTCCCCAAAGTTTTGTGTTTTTGGAAATGATGATGGTCCAAGTATTCTTATCAGGGATAGAATACAATGAATATTGACCTTTTGGGATATTATTTCCTTGAATCATAACATCCGTGGAAAAACTAAGAATAGTTGCACCATTTGCACCTGTCCTCCAAACTGAACCATAAGGGACTAATTCACCAAAAATCTTTCTACCCTTCATACTTGGTCTACTATAGGAAACCGTAACATCTGTTAATCCGATTTTCTGAGCAATCTTTGCAGATGGAGATGCTTGAGGCATGTCAATTTGTTGGGCATTTGCTTGGATTCCTATCAATAGGAAAAGAAAAGCCAATAAATTAATGAGGATTTTGTTTTTCATAAACTTTTCTGTGTTTTATAGCAATTAAATCGAATTTTAACTAAGATTGTTTCTAAAATTCCTGTAATTTGTTACTAAATCATGCATTTTTGTAATCATTTTACTAATGTTTTTGTTGTAAATCTATCAAGATTAAAATTACCTTTTTTAGGAATTAAAATTTTTCTTTAATTATGAGTTTAGCAATTATTTGTCCAGGAAAGAACGTTAATCCCTGGATAGAAGTATTAAAAAAACTAGATCCAGATTTAAGTATCCAGGTATACCCTGAAATAGATGCTCCGGATTTGGTGGAATATGTAATGCTATGGAATCATCCTAAAAATATTCTGAATTCATTTCCAAATTTAAAATTAATAAGTTCAATGGGAGCGGGGGTTGACCATATTTTAACAGACAATTCTGTTCCCAAAAATATTCCTATAGTAAGAATAGTAGATGAAAAGCTCACATTCTCCATGACAAATTATGTTATCATGGGAGTCTTGAATTTTCATAGACAAATAACCAGGTACCAAAAAGACCAGGGAAATAAAATCTGGGATATGAGTAATCCTGAAGTTGACATTAAAGTTGGCGTTATGGGAGTTGGCGCATTAGGAGGAGATGTTTTAGAAAAATTATCTTTTATGGGATTTGATGTAGTTGGGTTTGGCTTTTCTGAAAAAACTAATTTCCCTTATCCTTACTTTTCGAAAGAAAAATTGGAGGAATTTTTAAATGAAGTAAATGTGCTTGCATGCCTTCTTCCATTGACCCCTGATACTGAGGATATTCTAAATTTGGATTTATTTTCAAAATGTCAGCCAGGGACATATTTAATTAATGTTGCAAGAGGTAAGCATTTGGTAGAGGAAGACTTGGTTACCGCCCTTGATAAAGGGTT
>NZ_JAHEBC010000076.1 GCF_024642405.1 Algoriphagus sp.
GGATGATCAAGGGCAAGAATATTTAGATCTTTACGGAGGGCACGCAGTTATTTCTATTGGACACACTCATCCGCATTATGTGAAGCGGATTCAAGATCAGTTGAATCAAATCGCTTTTTATTCCAACTCTATTCAAATTCCGATTCAAAAGGAATATGCTGAGAAATTGGGTGAATTATCCGGTTATCCTGACTATAATTTATTTCTATGTAACTCAGGCGCAGAAGCCAATGAAAACGCGATTAAGTTAGCATCATTTGCAACAAGAAAATCTGGTTTTATTTCATTCTCTGGAGCTTTTCACGGAAGAACTTCTGCTGCAGTGGCTTTGACAGATAACCCGAAAATCATCGCACCTTGCAATGCAAGAGAAGATTTTCAAATTCTTCCTTGGGGAGATTTACATGCAGTGGAACTCCGGGTTAAAGAAGGTAATATCGCCGGAATTATTATTGAGGGAATTCAGGGAGTAGGTGGAATTCAGGTCCCATCACCAGGATTTCTAACTGGGTTGGCCAATATCTGCAAAGATTTTGGAGTAAAGTTAATTTTGGATGAAGTTCAATCCGGTTTTGGAAGAACAGGAAAGTTTTTTGCACATCAATGGGTTAAAGGTATTAAACCTGATATCATTAGTATGGCAAAGGGTATGGGGAATGGTTTTCCTATAGGGGGCATTCTTATTTCTCCAACAATCGAATCAAGCTATGGCTTATTAGGGACTACTTTTGGAGGAAATCATTTGGCATGTGCAGCAGGTCTGGCAGTTTTAGAGATTTTGGAGGAAGAAAACTTGATAGAGAAATCTGCAAAGCTTGGTACAAAATTGATGTCTCAACTTGAAGGCATTCCAGGAATAATGGATGTCCGTGGATATGGATTAATGATAGGAATTGATCTGGATCGAGACGCGGGGGCAGTCAGAGCTGAATTAGTGAAAAAATATCATATTTTCACCGGTAGTGCTGCTTCTAAGAATACGATTAGATTACTTCCTCCTTTAAATATCGAATGGAATCAGCTAAATTCGTTTATAACAGCATTGACTGAAATTTTAAAACCTTCCCCTATTCATCATTAAATGGACTCAAGTTCTATAAAAATTAAAAAATTTACCCAATTCGAATCCCAAGCGTTAGGTCAACAATTGATAGATAAAGCCTTGATTTATAAGGCAGACCCTAGAATTGATATCCAAAAAGGAATGGGAAAAAGAATCGGTTGTTTATTTTTGAATCCTTCCCTTCGAACAAGAGTTTCTACTCAGATTGCAGCTTCAAATTTAGGAGTGGAGCCGATTGTTCTAAATATGGACAAGGAAGGTTGGGCGCTTGAAATGAGTGAAGGCGCAATCATGAACAAGGGAACAGTGGAGCATATCAAAGATGCTGCTGGAGTACTTGGAAGTTATTTTGATATTTTGGCTATCCGTGCTTTTCCTTCTTTAACCAATAAAGAGGAAGATATGAGTGATTTCGTTATTGGTCAATTTATCAAATATTCAGGCATTCCTGTTATAAGTTTAGAGTCTGCAATTCGACATCCTTTGCAAAGTCTCGCTGACCAAATTACGATTCAGGAATTTTCAAAAGAAATTAAAAAACCAAAAGTTGTTCTTACCTGGGCGCCGCATATTAAAGCGATTCCACATGCTGTCGCCAATAGTTTTTCGGAATGGACTTTGGGAATGGGACATGATTTAACGATCACCCACCCTGCTGGATATGAGTTAGATGAAAAATTTACTCAAGGTGCAACCATAGAATATAATCAAAGTAAAGCATTGCAAGATGCTGATTTTGTGTATGTTAAAAATTGGTCAGGGTTTAATGATTATGGGAAAATTATTTCTACAGATCATTCTTGGATGTTGACTGAAAAGCAACTATTAAGTGCAGCTAAAGCTAAAGTAATGCACTGTTTGCCGGTAAGAAGGAATTTAGAACTTTCTGATGAAATTTTGGATGGGCCGAGATCATTGGTCCAAAAACAAGCTGAAAATAGAATCTATGCTGCTCAATCTGTAATCAGTCATTTGATTTAATTAAGCCTCAAACCTATTGACCTATGAAAATCAGTATTATTAAAATCGGCGGCAATGTCATCGACTTTCCTGAAAAACTTGAAGAATTTTTAAATCTCTTTTCAAAATTCCCTGGTTATAAAATTTTGGTTCATGGCGGTGGAATTATGGCTTCAAGATTCGGTGAATCTCTTGGAGTCATGCCGGAGATGGTAGATGGGCGAAGGATCACGGATAAAGATACTTTGGATATAGTGACTATGGTATATGCCGGATTGATCAATAAGCAAATAGTAGCAAAACTACAGGCACTAAAAGTGAATGCATTAGGTGTTACAGGTGCAGATGGAAATTTGATCCGATCAATTAAGAGACCTGTAAAAGGAATAGATTACGGTTTTGTGGGTGATATAAAGGAGGTTAATGTAAAACTGATCGATCATTTATTAGAAGGTGATTTAATTCCGGTAGTCAATGCAATTACCCATGATCAAAAAGGTCAGTTATTAAATACTAATGCGGACAGCATCGCATCTGCTCTTGCTACAAGTTTAGCAGAAGAACATCAGGTGAATCTGTATTTCTGTTTTAATAAAAGTGGAGTATTAATTGATGAGAAAAATGAGAATTCCATTATTCCATTGATAAATGAAGACATTTATCAAGAACTTAAAAAAGAGAATGTAATTCATTCCGGCATGATTCCTAAACTTGACAATGCTTTTGAAGCACTAAAGAAAGGGGTTAATCATGTTTGGATTGGAAAAGCAGAAAATCTATTGCTTGCTGCCAAAGGTAAGCTATCAGGTACCACTATAGAAAGACATCGTTACGATCTTTATTGATCGAAACAAGCTGCCGTGAAAACCATTGAAACGTTAAATCAGGACGCTACTCAGCTTTTAAAGCAGTTGATTTCCACCCCATCTTTTTCCAAAGAGGAAGTACTTACTGCACTTGTTTTGGAAGATTTTTTCAAAGCCAGATCTATTTCGGTTCAAAGATCAGGAAATAACATTTGGGCCTTTGCAAATGAATTCAAAGTTGACTTGCCAACCATTTGGTTGAATTCGCATCATGATACAGTAAAGCCGAATGAAGGTTATACACTTGATCCATTTTCTCCTATCGAAAAAGATGGAAAGTTATTTGGATTGGGGAGTAATGATGCTGGTGGACCTCTGGTTAGTTTGATTGCTGCTTTTTGTCATTTTCATGGAAAGGATCTACCATTTAACTTGATTATAATTGCTTCAGCTGAAGAGGAAATTTCTGGTCCTGATGGGATTGCATCAGTCATTTCTAAAATTCCAGCTTGTGATTTAGCAATAGTTGGTGAACCTACCCTAATGGACTTGGCAGTAGCGGAAAAAGGATTAATGGTTATTGATGCCAAAATGAGAGGTAAAGCTGGGCATGCAGCTCGTGAAGAAGGTGTCAATGCTATTTATCTGGCCTTGGATGATTTAGAGAAAATCAAAAATTTCAGCTTTAAGAAAGAATCTGACTTCCTAGGAAAAAGTAAGGTTTCTGCCACTGTTATTCAGGCTGGAAAACAACATAATGTTGTACCTGATCTTTGTGAATTCACACTGGATGTACGAGTAACAGATGCCTACACTTTAGAAGAAGCACTTGCAGAACTTCAAGAGAATCTAAAATCTGAATTGTATCCACGTTCCATGAGATTGCAATCTTCAAGAGTTCCTGAATCTCATTTTATTTTGAAAATTGGGAAGGAATTAGGTTTAAAAACTTACGGAAGTCCTACCCTTTCAGATCAAGCATTAATCCCCTTTCCATCTGTAAAAATCGGTCCTGGTGATTCAGCTCGATCTCATACGGCAGATGAATTCATCTATTTGAATGAAATTCAAAATGGTATTTCAGGATACATATCCATCTTGGAGACCTATAAAAAATTATTGACTAAAGCACTGTAAATCATATTATGAAACTTTGGCAAAAAGCAACAGGAAATAAGAAGGAGGTAGAAAACTTCACGATTGGAAGAGATCCAGAATTTGATATGATCCTCGCTCCTTTTGATGTTTTGGGCTCCATGGCACATGCACATATGCTAGCTAAAGTTGGTTTATTGACAGCGCAGGATAATCAAATTCTCCAAAAAGGATTGAAGGAAATCTATTTCGAAATCGAAAAAGCTCAGTTTCAGATAGATTCAGGTGTCGAAGATGTACATTCTCAAGTAGAATTTCTACTGACAGAACGATATGGAGAAGTAGGAAAGAAACTTCATAGTGGCAGAAGTAGAAATGATCAGGTATTGGTTGATTTGAAATTATACTATAGGGCAGCAATCCGTGAATTAGTAGAAGAAGCCTCTACCCTTTTTAACTTGCTAATAAAATTAGCAGAACAGCATAAGGGTGATTTGATGCCCGGCTATACCCATACTCAATTAGCAATGCCATCCTCTTTTGGTTTGTGGTTTGGTTCTTTCGCAGAAAGTATAAGTGAGGATATGGGGATGCTTCAGGCTGCATTTGATCTGGCAAATAAGAATCCGCTTGGTTCTGCTGCTGGATATGGATCAAGCTTTCCATTGGACAGAACTATGACAACCGAACTTTTAGGCTTCAGTGATTTGCATCATAATGTGATTAATGCTCAAAATAGTCGGGGAAAAACTGAAAGGACAATTGCATTTTCACTAGCTGGAATGGCTGGAACTTTAAACAAATTGGCAAGTGATGTTTGCTTATTTATGAACCAGCATTTTGGTTTTATTTCATTTCCTGATGATTTGACGACAGGAAGTTCAATAATGCCTCATAAAAAAAATCCTGATGTCTTTGAATTAATGCGTGCCAAAACAAATCAAATTCAAGCAGTTCCTAACTCTGTAAGTTTAATTCTTACAAACACGACTACTGGTTATCATAGAGATTTACAATTACTTAAAGAGGAGGTTTTTCCGGCGATTGAAACCATGAAGGATTGTCTGAGTATGTGCTCATTTATGCTCAAATCTATCAGAGTAAAAAAGAATATTTTAAATGATCCTTTCTTTAAACATGTTTTTTCTGTAGAAGTAGTAAATGAAATGGTCTTAAAAGGACTTGCATTTAGAGATGCTTACAAACAAGTAGGACTGGATATCGAAGCAGATAATTTTTCTCCTGATCAGGATAAGATAAAACATACCCATGAAGGTAGTATTGGAAACCTTTGTTTGAGCCAAATTGAATTAAAAATGGCCAAAGCTGTGCAAGGATTCAATTTTGAGAAAATAGATAATGCTATATTAGGATTATTATCCTAATACTTATCAAAAACCCATAAATCTCTAAACTATACCTTTAAAAACCATATTTTAGAGAAGTGGTACAAATGTACCATTGATTTTGTTTTCAAATAAACCCGCATGAATAGCCTTTTTGGTGATAATATCAGATATGATTTAAAATCGAGTCTGGTTGTATTTTTAGTTGCACTTCCCCTTTGTTTGGGAATCGCTATAGCCAGTGGAGCCCCTCCTATGTCAGGGTTAATCGCTGGGATAGTTGGAGGGATAGTAGTGGGTTCTATTTCTGGCTCTCATGTAAGTGTAAGCGGACCTGCTGCAGGACTAACTGTTGTTGTATTAGATTCAATTTCTTCTTTGGGGACTTTTGAATTATTCTTAGCCTCTTTGGTAATAGCAGGATTGATTCAATTGATTTTGGGAATTGTGAAAGCCGGGGTTTTAGGATATTATTTCCCTCATTCTGTGATCAAGGGTATGCTTACAGCAATAGGATTGATTTTAATTTTAAAACAGATTCCTCATGCTCTTGGGTATGATAAAGATACAATGGGCGATGAGACATTTTTGCAGTCTGATAATCATAACACTTTTACAGAAATTTGGTATGCATTTGAATTTAATAGCCCTGGAGCAATCTTAATAGTTTTGGTAGCCTTGGGTATTATTATTTTTTTTGAAAGGCCCTCTATAATAAATCACAGAATACTAGGAGTTGTTCCGGGAGCACTCTGGGCTGTATTATCTGGAATTTTAATCAACTCAACTTTCCAATTTTGGAAGCCTGACTGGATTTTGGACGGAGAACATTTAGTAACACTTCCTTCTGTGAACAGTTTTGGAGAATTAGGAAATCTAATAACCTTTCCTGATTTTTCTTTAATTTCAGAAAGTACTTTCTGGATTGTAGCAGTCACTCTCGCAGTGATAGGATCTATTGAAACGCTACTTTCCATTGATGCTGCAGACAAAATGGACCCACAGAAAAGGATTACCCCTAATTCAAGGGAATTGGTTGCTCAAGGTATTGGAAATTCAGTCTCTGGATTAATAGGAGGATTGCCAATTACAGCGGTAATAGTAAGAAGTTCTGCAAATATTACAAGTGGGGCCAAGACAAAGCTTTCTGCAATTCTGCATGGTATTTTGCTGATGGTTTTAATTTTGGCAATACCAGGAATATTAAGTAAAATTCCATTAAGCTGTCTAGCTGCCATTCTTTTTGTAGTAGGATATAAACTAGCTAAACCTTCTATTTTCATTTCTTTGTATCAGCAAGGTAAAGCTCAGTTCATTCCTTTTGTCGTGACGGTATTTGCAATTCTACTTACTGATTTGTTAATAGGAATAGGGATAGGAATGGCTTTTGGATTATTCTTTGTTATTAAAACCAATTTTCAAAAAGCTATTAGAATCACAGAACGAAATGGCAACTATTTAGTCCAACTTCAAAAAGATGTAAGTTTTTTAAATAAGGCCCCTTTAATGAAAGAGCTGGAAAAAATTCCTTATGGTTCTCAGGTTGTGATAAATGCCGAAAAAGCAAGATTTATTGATCATGATATCCAAGAGGTTTTGAATGATTTTATAGTAACCTCTTTTGATAAAAATATTGAAGTAACAACGGAAGGATTCCGCTACAAACTAACAAAATCTCTATGAAACCCTACGAAAAACTTCTGCTTCAAAATAAGGCTTGGTCTGAAGAAATCAATGAGTCAGATAGCACTTTTTTTCAAAGATTGGCACAACAACAAAAACCGAAATTTTTATGGATTGGCTGCTCCGACAGTAGAGTTCCGGCAAATGAAATTACAGGTACTGATCCGGGTGAAATTTTTGTTCATAGAAATATAGCAAATATGGTGGTTCATACTGATCTCAATATGTTGAGCGTCCTACAATATGCAGTTGAAGTATTGAAAGTTGAGCATATCATTGTTTGTGGTCATTATGGATGCGGAGGAGTAGCTGCTGCTCTTACGAATAATAATCTTGGCTTAATCAATAAATGGCTTCGCAATATTAAAGAAGTATACAAAATGTATAAAGAAGAAATTGACGCCATCAATGATCCGGTAGAAAAAGCAAATAAGTTAGTAGAATACAACGTTATAGAACAGTGTCAGGACTTGATTAAGACCTCCATCATCCAAAAATCTTGGAATCAAAGAAATGCTCCTCATGTTTATGGTTGGGTTTATGGATTAAATAATGGATTGGTTTCTGAGTTAGTCAAAATTGAACCAGACTTTGAAAATATCAACCCAATATTTAGATATGATAAAGATCAATTAGGCTAAACATTTAAGAATAATAGACCGATATCCATAATTCATTTTGAAAATCCGATTTCGATCTATTTATTTGTGTAATCCTTCTCTTTTTTAAGTGTAAGGATTTATAAAGAAGAGGCGAGAGACAGGCTCATTGACCCTCTGGCAACCTGGAAAATCCAAGGTGCCAATTCCTGCCAGTTGAGATGGTCTCAATTGGAACTATAAATTCTTTACAATATGTATAGTGGATTTTCTTCTCTTTTTCTTTCAAGTTTCTTTCTATTTGATTTTCGTTGCTTACTAGCAATTAAGCATCGGAGCAAACGTGAATTTTTGTGTTCTTATTATTTGAAAAAAATCTTTTCAGATAATAAGAAATCTTATACTCTAAATTTTAACCATAAACTCTCAAATCTATGTCAACTTTAAAATTTGAAACACTTCAGCTTCATGCTGGACAGGAACCTGATTCTGCTACCAACTCAAGGGCGGTTCCAATTTATCAAACCACTTCATATGTCTTTAATAGTGCAGAACATGGAGCCAATCTTTTTGGCTTAAAGGAATTCGGGAACATTTATACTCGAATTATGAATCCCACAACAGATGTTTTCGAAAAAAGAATGGCTGCTCTTGAAGGAGGAGTTGCTGCTGTAGCTACAGCATCTGGACAAGCAGCACAATTTTTAGCTTTGAATAATATTCTAGGTGAAGGAGATAATTTTGTATCCACCTCTTTTTTATATGGAGGAACCTATAACCAATTTAAAGTGGCCTTTAAGAGAATTGGTATTGATGCCAGATTTGCTAAGGGAAATGATGCTGCTTCCTTTGAAAGCCTAATTGATGACAAAACCAAAGCAATTTATCTTGAAACAATTGGTAATCCTGAATTCAATATTCCTGATTTTGAGTCTATTTCTTCCTTGGCAAAAAAATATGATATTCCTTTAGTGGTCGATAATACATTTGGAGCAGGTGGGTATTTATTTCAACCAATAACACATGGAGCAAATATTGTAACTTCTTCAGCAACAAAATGGATAGGCGGTCATGGAACTTCAATTGGTGGAATAATTATAGATGCAGGAAATTTCAATTGGGGAAATGGGAAATACCCTCAATTTTCTGAGCCTTCTGAAGGATACCATGGTTTGAATTTTTGGGAAGTTTTCGGAGATAATAATCCATTAGGCCTTCCAAACATTGCATTTGCAATCAGAGCTAGAGTCGAGGGGCTTCGGGATTTTGGTCCAGCCATTTCACCATTTAATTCTTTCTTACTACTTCAAGGATTAGAGACGCTGTCTTTGAGAGTTCAGCGAACTGTTGATAATGCACTCGAAGTAGCAAATTGGTTAGAAAATCATCCGAAAGTTCAGAAGGTAAATTATCCAGGACTTTCTTCTTCTCCCTATCACTCTTTAGCAAAGAAATACTTAAGAAATGGTTATGGAGGTGTTTTAAGCTTTGAAGTGAAAGGTGACAAAGAAGAGGCATCTAAATTTATCAACAGTTTAGAATTGATTTCTCACTTAGCCAATGTTGGTGATGCTAAGACTTTGATAATTCAGCCATCAGCTACCACGCATCAACAATTGTCAGACGAGGAGCAGTTGGCTGCAGGTGTCACCCCTACTCTATTGCGCATCTCTGTGGGAATAGAGCACATTGATGACATCAAAGCTGATTTACAGCAAGCATTTGAAAAATTATAAGCATAAATGAATTTAAAAAGTCAATTCGCTTCGATTACCATGTCTCAGGAATTGTTTCATTCGAGTACCCCATTAGAGTTAGAGTCAGGAGAAATTCTTAATGAATTTGATCTCACCTATTCGACCTATGGTCAGTTAAATAAGAAGAAAACGAATGTTGTTTGGGTTATCCATGCATTGACGGGCGATTCGAACGCATCGGAATGGTGGAATGGATTAATAGGAGAAGATAAATTCTTTGATCCATCCCGCTATTTTATTATTTGTGCTAATCTTTTGGGTTCTTGTTATGGTTCCACCTGTCCTTTAAGTAACATCCCTGATTCTGATCAACCATATTATTATGATTTCCCAGAGCTTACCACAAGAGACTTGGCGGCTAGTTTAGAAAGGCTAAGAGAATTTCTCGGAATTGAACAAATTCATACTCTGATTGGAGGCTCCTTAGGAGGTCAAGTCGGTTTAGAATGGGCTTATTTGTTAGGAAAAAAACTTTCCAATGCAGTGATACTTGCATCAACCGCAAAGACTAGTCCGTGGGTTATTGGAATCAATGAGGCACAAAGGATGGCGATTGAGGCAGATAAAACCTGGGGTGAAAGAACAGAGAGTGCAGGAAAAAAAGGTTTGGAGGCAGCGAGAGCTATTGCGATGCTCAGTTATCGACATCCCGATGATTTTCAAAAGAAGCAATTAGATTTTGAGGAAAAATTAGATGGGTTTAAAGCTGCATCTTATATCAGATATCAAGGAAATAAAATCTCTAAAAGGTTTAATGCGATGTCTTATTGGACATTAAGTAAGGCTATGGATAGCCATGATTTGGGTAGAAAACGAGGAGGAGTTAAAAAGGCATTGAGTGAAATTACTGCCCGAATTTTAGCTATTGGGGTTAATTCAGACCTTTTGTTTCTTTCAGAAGAATCAAGATTTATAAGTGAGCATGCACCGAAAGGTAGGTTTAAAGAAATTAATTCAACTGCTGGCCATGATGCTTTTTTGATTGAATTTGAGCAACTTTCATATTTCTTGAAATCATTTTATTTAGAAGTGAAGTAAAGCAGGGAATTCCTGCTTTACTTCTTTACTTTTGTCCATTCTACTGTCTTACCAATCCAAGAAAAACCTAAATAGCCTTTAACTTCCAATTTTTCCTGTCCTTTAAGCTTTAGCTCACAAGAATATGTTTTTCCTGAATTAGGATCGTAAATTTTTCCTCCCTTCCAAATACCATCATCATATTTTAGACCTTCTAAAATAGTAAGTCCCATAACAGGTCTATTTCTTAATTTTTCATTTTCGTTTGCCTTATCAAGCACTGGGGTACCATCTTTGTTAGGGTTATCTAACCAAATTATTTTACCCAAAAACTTACCATCCTTATTCATAATTTCTATTTGTGCTGTTTCCTCTGTATTTAACCATTTACCCAATATGCGAGAATCTGATTGAGCATTTGTATCAAAAAAAGACAAAACAAGCACAATAAATAAGAGTGAAGCAAAGTGACAATATTTCATAAAAACCTCCTTAATATTTATCTATTTCAATTTAGTTTTAAATTCAATCAAATAATTTATAAAAATAATACATGAAAATAGTGTCTCCTCAGATAAAATTTCAGGAAATTTCTCTTCATTTATTAAAAGAAAAAGCAGTTTGGATTCCCGAATTAAGTTCAATATTTATTGCTGATTTGCATTTCGGTAAAGCAGCACACTTCAGAAAATCAGGTATCCCCATTCCTGAACCGATCCATTGGGAGGACCTCACTATACTTACCTTCCTAATAAATACTTACAAACCTCAAAATGTTTATTTCCTTGGTGATTTATTTCATAGTGACTTGAATGATCAATGGGAGACTTTAAATCATTTTTTAAGAAAATTTTTGAATGTCAATTTTCACTTGGTTTTGGGAAATCATGATATTCTTTCACCCTTGGAATATGATTTATCAACTTTCAATGTCTTTAAAGAACCATTAGAATTAAAAAATTTAGTTTTGTCTCATGAGCCTTTACATGAAATAGTAAAAGATAAAATTAATTTATGCGGACATATCCATCCGGGCATAAGACTTGTGGGGAAAGCTAGGCAATCAATTAGGCTTTCCTGTTTTTATTACAAGCCAAATCAATTAATTCTTCCTGCCTTTGGAAGTTTTACAGGCTTGGCTTTAGTAAAACCAGGTTTAAAGGATCAGGTATTTGGAATTACAAATGAGAAGGTGATTCCAATCCTTTCCTGATTTTAGATTGGTTATAAGTAAAGTGCTGATTATTTTTGACCTGAAATTTTATTTTATGGCTAACCAATCCCGAAAGAAAAAAATACTTGGGCACTTCAAATTTGGAAGTGTTTTATTTAGTACGACCCTTTCCCTTTTCATTGTTGGATTATTTGGAGTGATTCTGATACAAGCAAAATCTTTAACCAGCATGATTCGGGAGAATATAGAAGTACAGATTTTTTTGGATAAAAATTTAGAAGAAGGCGAAATTTCAGACATCAGAGAAAATCTGGGAAGTCGCCCATTTATCCTTCGAAAAAGTGATACGTTAGGGCTAAAGTATATTTCGGATGAAGAGGCTGCGGCCACATTTATTGAAAGTACCGGAGAAGACTTTACAAAATTCCTTGATGACAATCCACTTCGGGATAGTTTTGTGATAACAATTGCTGAAGAATTTCAAACCTCCGAACAATTAGATGCAATAGTCAATGAAATTCAAGCAATCGACGGAGTCTTTGAAGTCTCTTACATGACCGACTTGGTTGATTCAATTAATAAAAATTTATTAAAAGTCAGTTTGGTTTTGGGCGGATTTATTTTGATCCTCATTATCACAGTTATCATGCTGATTAATAATACCATACGCCTCGCATTATTTTCCCAGAGATTTTTGATTAGATCTATGCAATTAGTAGGTGCTACAAGAGCATTTATTAGAAAACCTTTTCTAACAAGAGCTTGGTTTTTTGGGATGCTAGCAGGAAGTATTGCATCGGTAATTTTATATGGATTAGTAAAATATACCCAAGCAAATATTGAGGGATTCGGGCTTCTTCACAACGAACAAATGTTAATGATCCTATTTGCTATATTAGTTGGAGTTGGTGGAGTTTTATCAGCAATGAGTACCTTAAGAGCAGTCAATAAGTATTTAAACATGTCTTTGGACGAATTATATTAACATGAGCAAATCGCATTTTCCTTTTTCTAAAAAAAATTATCAGCTCATGGCCATAGGTTTTGCTCTGATCGTTGTAGGATTTATTATCATTGGATTGGATAAAGAGCCTCATGGCAATGGTTTTCTTGGTTTAACCTTGGGTCCAATCGTCACTTTATCAGGTTTTATTTTTGAGTTTTACGCCATATTTGCTAAAACAGAGAAAAACTAGGAATGGAAATCATTGATGCTATAATCCTTGGAGTCATTCAAGGGTTGACGGAGTTTTTGCCTGTTTCGTCTAGTGGTCATTTAGAGTTGGGAAAAGCTATTCTAGGTGAGTCTAAAATGCCGGCTGAGGGATTAATGTTTACTGTAGTAGTTCATTTTGCAACTGCGTTAAGTACTGTCTTAGTTTTTAGAAAAGATATTGTTGAAATTCTTACGGGATTATTCCAATACAAATGGAATGAAGAGACTCAATTTGCAGTTAAGATCTTTATTTCGATGATACCAGCTGGTATTGTAGGACTAATATTTGAAAAGCAATTAGAAGCTCTTTTTGGCGGAAGTGTGGTTTTCGTAGGGTTCATGTTGATTTTAACTGCTCTGCTCCTTTTCCTCGCCGATAAAGCCAGAAATACTAATAAACCCGTTACATTTTTTAAAGCATTTCTAATAGGCATTGCCCAGGCTATAGCTATTCTACCAGGTATTTCAAGATCTGGAGCAACAATTTCTGCCTCCGTACTTTTAGGAGTGGATAAATCCAAAGCGGCAAGGTTTTCCTTTTTAATGGTGGTACCATTGATATTGGGAAAAATTGCAAAAGATCTATTGGATGGGGCCATTTCTATGGAAACTCAAGGAATAGGATATTTAACTGCAGGTTTTCTCGCAGCATTTATTTCCGGTATAATAGCCTGTACCTGGATGATACAATTAGTAAGAAAAAGTAAACTAAGCTATTTTTCGATTTACTGTCTTTTGGTAGGAATTATAGCTGTTTTTTCAGGCCTATATTTGTGAAATGCAGGATCAGAAACCGTACGGAGAAATATTTTTGATCAATAAACCTCTAGAATGGACTTCATTTGATGTGGTGAAAAAAGTCAGGAATGCGCTGAAAATAAAAAAAGTTGGGCATGCAGGTACTTTAGATCCCCTTGCAACAGGTCTCTTAATAGTTTGTGCAGGTAAGATGACCAAGCAAATAGAAGGTTTCATGGGGAAAGAGAAAGAATATACAGGAACCTTTGTGATTGGAGCAACGACAGAATCTTTTGATTTAGAGAAACCTGCAATCCCTGTGGCAGATCCTTCCCATATCACATTATCAGATGTCAAAACTGCTGTGGCTGAATTAACTGGAGATATTCTTCAAATACCTCCCATGCACTCAGCGATAAAAGTTGATGGAAAAAGGGTCTATGAATCTGCCAGAAAAGGAATAGAAGTAAAAATGAATCCTAGGGCTGTTCAAGTTCGGGAATTTGAAATCACAAGGTTTGAAGGAAACGAATTAGATTTCCGTATCTCATGCTCCAAGGGGACTTATATCAGAAGTATTGCCCGGGATCTTGGAGATAAATTAAAGGTAGGTGCCTATATGAGTGCTTTGTGCAGAACAAGAATTGGTGAATTCGAACTAAAAGAAGCCCATGAGTTGATTCCTTTGATTGAAGAAATTAAAGCTAGGCACCAAGTTCAATAATATAAACCCCAAAAGATGAAAATCTACGAAGGACTAAGTGAAATTCCCCCAATTCCAAACCCTGTTGTAACTAGCGGGACATTTGATGGAGTTCATTTAGGTCATCAAAAGATTTTACATAGGATAAGGGAAATTGCTAGAAAAACAGAAGGAGAAACCGTTCTGATTACTTTTTGGCCCCATCCAAGACTTGTCCTTTATCCGGATGAGCATAAACTTAGGCTTCTTAGCACCTTTGAAGAAAAAACAAAACTACTACGTTCATTCGGGATTGACCATTTAATAACTATTCCTTTCACTAGAGAATTTTCTCAATTAAGCTCCAGGGAATTCATAGAAAAGGTGTTGGTGGAAAAAATAAAAACAAAGAGGCTGATAATTGGATATGACCATCGTTTTGGCAAAAACAGAGAAGGAAGCTTTGAATATTTAAAGCAGCATCATGCAGAGTTTGGCTTTGACTTGGAAGAAATATCGAGACAAGACGTAGACGAAATAGGTGTTTCCAGTACCAAAATAAGGAGGGCCCTAGAAACAGGAGAGGTAAAAATTGCAACAAATTATCTTGGTAGGCCTTACGAATTAAATGGTTTGGTTATAAAAGGTCAACAAATTGGAAGGTCTATTGGATTTCCGACAGCTAATATCCACATACCAAATGATTATAAACTTATCCCAATGGACGGAGTTTATGCTGTAGAGGCTTTGGTAAATGGGTCATTGTTTAAGGCTATGTTAAATATTGGAAATAGACCGACCGTTGGAGGCACAAAGAAGACCGTAGAAGCTCATTTATTTGATTTCCAAGGTGATTTATACGATAAGCAAATCACTATTTATTTAAGGGAATTCCTTAGGAAAGAGAAAAAGTTTGATAATCTTGAAGAGTTAAAAAAACAATTGGCTTTAGATCAAAAAAGGGCCAAATCATTACTATAAACCCAAAATATTATGATTAACAAAACGGTAAAGGATGTCAAAGTAGCAGTGGCAGATATTCCTTCTGGCGCTATGCTAATGATGGGTGGTTTTGGTCTATCCGGAATCCCGGAAAATTGCATTTCTGCTCTTCTTGAACGCGAAATAAATGATTTAACAATCGTTTCAAATAATGCCGGTGTGGATGATTTTGGAATTGGTTTATTGTTAAAAAAGCGAATGGTAAAAAAAATGATTTCAAGTTATGTTGGGGAAAATGCTGAATTTGAAAGGCAATTGCTTCAAGGCGAACTTGAAGTTGATTTGGTTCCTCAGGGAACCTTGGCAGAAAGAATAAGGGCTGGAGGAGCCGGTATTCCGGCGTTTTATACTCCTGCAGGAGTCGGTACTGAAGTAGCAGAAGGAAAAGAATCCCGTGAATTTAAC
>NZ_JAHEBC010000339.1 GCF_024642405.1 Algoriphagus sp.
CCTTAACCATCAATGCCGGTGCCGGACTTAATTCTATGGCATTTGGAACCGTGTTGGATCCAATCGGATCTGGCTTTGCCTTGATTAATGGGGCTTTATTCCAGCCTATTTTTCAAAACAGGAAGCTAAAAACCAACCATCGAATTGCGATCAAAGAACGAGAGATTGCGGAACTGGATTTCAGAGATAAAATAAACACTGCTGTGATGGAAGTTTCCAGTGCTTTGGTGAATATTGAAAAGCTGCAGGAAGAATATGATATCGCTCAAGAAAGAGTAAGGACGACCACCAAAGGTATGACAGATGCATTTTTACTTTTCCAAAGTGGATTTGCCAATTACTTGGAAATCATCAACGCACAAGAAGATGCCTTGCAAAACCAGCTCGAAGTGGTACAGTTAAAAATGCAATTGGCTTTGGCTAAAGTGGAATTATATAGGAGTCTTGGTGGCGGTTGGCAACTTAATGGCGATTAAAAGGAGTCAGTTTACGGAATTATTTCTCCTTTAAAAAAATGGCCTGTCAGTCCGAGTCTTAAATATTCTTCGAACATACAAAAAGTAAACAGTGGGATCCAAAATGGATTCTATTGTTTTCTTTTCGCATCTGAAAACCAATTCTCAACAATAAATGTTTTAAGTGTCGGCGAGTGGGGCTGACGCAGCAGATGGCAACAGTCACAGTTGGCAGGGAATTGTGTTTATTTGCAGAAGCAAAAATCATCTTGAAATCTGCATTGAAAAAAACTAACTTCCTCTTTGGTACTTTTGAGGCCAAAAGTACCCAAAAGCCTCTTCCCTAAACTCTCCTTCAAATCGGTAATAATTCCAGTAATAAATTCAATGCGTTCCGATTTGATTTTTTCGCTTTGGCATCTCCTAAAAATCGGCGGATCTCGCTCGAAACTCGCGAGCTAGCCGATTTTTTAACGGAGCTGCCTTCAGGTCAAAAACCGGATAGTTTAAGGGAGTCCCTCCAAAATTCGATTTTTTAACAAAATGACATTTCAATTTTAGAACAATCATTAATCGGTCGCGCGGTGGGAGGATTTGGCAGCGGGGCGGGCGGATGCTTTGTGCGGCGGAAGCTTTGCCAAATCTTGATTTTTTCGTCCTTTTGCATCAAGGCAAAAGGACAAAGGGTATAAATAGCAAAATGTTTATTTGGAGAAACAATTATCAACTCAAATTAATCTCCATTAACAAAGTATAAAATTTTGAAATTATTGATTTTCAAAATTTAAGTTAACCTGTCATTGGTAGCACTTGAGAGACGGGAGTCTCGAAATCGAAGACGCTTCGACTCCGCTCAACGTGACAACGCTGCTTGCCAACACAAAATTCATTTCAAGGATTAGTTTGCTTTTGGAAAGCAAAGAAGACAAAAACCAATCTTTTTTTACCTTTGCGCCATGAAGTCCGTAGCCGAAAACAAAAAGTCCACAAACATTGCTGAATACATCATCTACATGTATCAAATGGAGGATTTGATCCGATCTTATCAGGGAAATCCAGAGGAGATCAAAACTTTTGTGGTGGAAAAATATCCGGTTTCTGAGGAGGAAAAAGCAGAAATATCTGCGTGGTATTTAGGCCTTCTTGAGAAAATGAAAACTCAGGATATTTTAGAAAAAGGTCATTTAGAAGAATTGAATTTTTTGGTTTCTGAACTGGCACAAATCCATTGGAATCTCCTCAAGACAGATGCGGTTTATTTTGAAACATACAAAAAAGCAAAACCATTTATCCTTGATGCGGTGATGGAGGCATCAGGCAAAGAATTAGGGAATGAAATTCAAATCTGTCTGAATGGTGTGTATGGACTTTTACTTTGCCGACTTTTGGGAAAGAAAGTTTCAGATGAGCAATTGAAGTCAGCGGATACTTTTGGTGATATTCTAAGCACTTTGAGCTATCACTATAAAGTGAGGAGTTCTATTTCGAAAAATTGATCAATGAGCAATACCACCATTTTTATCGTTGTAGGTATCTTGGTTCTTCATTTTTTGATTGGCGTAGGCTATTTGATTTATAAAGTCAATGGAGGTAAAAACAAAGACTAAGTCAGCTTCTAAATTTTAATTCATAAACTCCCACACACTTTTGTAAGCACCCTTTTCTTCAAAATACCGCAGTAATCCATCAAAAAACGGGTTTTGAGCCAAGGTGCTGCTATCGCCGATCAAAACCAGTTTTCGTTTCGCACGGGTTAAGGCCACATTCATTCTTCGCTCATCGGCCAAAAACCCTATCTCTCCAGAGTCATTGGACCGGGTCAGAGAAATCATCATCAGATCTCTTTCCTGTCCCTGAAAGCCATCCACCGTATCGATGGTGATCAAGTCTGAAAAGGCTCTCAGATTGGGATAGTCAAACCCTTCAAAAATCAGATTTCGTAATAAACGAACCTGCGCACCATAAGGAGCTATCAGTCCAATTGTCCAGCCTTCTTGCTTGAAATTGGCAATCCCGATCCGCACAATCAACTCATTCAGATAGCGACAAGCAAAAGCGGCTTCTTCTGGATTAAAGGTGCTTAGGCTTTCCATTTCCTTTTGATCAGTATATCCTGCCCCTGCCGTATCAATCCATTCCAAAGAACTTTCTTCTCCCGGAAATACATGTAATTGGGTATTTGCTGCAGCCTTCAATTCTCCCTGGTAAAAATGGGCATTGGAAAAACCCATGATCGCCTCCGGCATCCGGTATTGAACCTGCAACATCTGTGCAGCCTGCGGCTTCCGGGAAATAACTTTCTCGAATAAGGTTTCTGCCAATCCTTCCTGAGCAGCCTGATAGGATTTGATCGTGGGAGGAAGCTGACAATGATCTCCGGCAAAAACCACTTTTTTGGCCTTCAAAATTGGAATCCAGGTTGCCGCTTCCAACCCTTGCGCAGCTTCATCTATAAATACAACGTCAAACTCCATTCCCTTCAGACTATAAGCAGATGATCCTACCAGCGTGCTGGCAAAAACCTTGGTCTTTTGAAAAATGTCGTACTGAATGTATTCTTCCAATGATTTCGAAGCTTCTCTTAATCGGGTAACTTCGGCAAACATCAACTTCCGCTGAGCCCGCTCCTCTGGTCCAAAATTTCGTTTGTATTGTTTGGCCAGTTTCAGGTACTGGTCTGTTTCTTTTCGAAGTTTCTTCAGATCCCTATAGCTTGGATGAAAAGCAGTTTTTGCATCCAAGGTCTGATTCAGAATCTTTTCCTCCACCCTGGCAGGATGCCCCAGACGTAGCGTTTCAATGCCTCTATCAGTAAGTTTCTCTACCAATAAATCTACCGCTGCATTACTTGGGGCACAGACTAAAATCGATTTTCCAGCGATCACGGAATCTTGGATCGCATCGATCAGAGTCGTTGTCTTCCCTGTTCCCGGAGGTCCATGCACAATCGCCACATCTTTGGCATTCGCGATTTTCTCACAGGCAGAGTTTTGTGAATCATTCAGTGCTTCATGAATTGGCTGGATTTTTTCAGAAAACTGAGGGGCTTTTTCTCCCAGGAGCACTTCTTTCAATTCCTCAACCCTTTTGTTTTCACCGGAAATCACTTTTTTCAAAGCAAACTCCATTTCCCGGTAGCTTGCTTCATCAAACAATAAATCCACTCCCAGCCTATTACCTTCCATCCAATCCGGTATTTCATCCACCTGAAGAGTGACCGTCATAGTATTTCTCTTTACAAAATTGATGACACCATTTACTCGGTGTTCTGCACTTTGGTAACTATCCTGTGTAGTAAAAAACGAAACGGATTTGCCTGAATTAAAGGAAGAAGGATGGTTGGAGTCGAAACGCTCTACTTCCACTAAAAGCCGCTCTCCCATCCCGATTTTACTTTTTTTGAGCTGAATCGGATACCAAGTGATGCCCTCCTTTTTCTTATCTGCTAGAGAGGTATTCAGGAATTTCTTTTTGTATTGCGCTAGGTCTTCCTGCCATTCAATTTTAAGCAGTTTGAGTCCTTTTTTTAATTCTTCCGTGATATTGGGCATCAATCCGTATTTTAGGGTCGAAACTAATCAAATCAGATTAAGTTTTCTACTCAAAAAGCATCGATGAACTATTTAGCTCATGCATATCTTTCCTTCCA
>NZ_JAHEBC010000340.1:0-1148 GCF_024642405.1 Algoriphagus sp.
TGTCTGATCATCTCCGGCTCCGTGAAGGAGATACAAGACAGGGTAGGAGCGCTGCGAAGTCTCGTATCCGGGTGGTAGATAGATCGCATATTTTCGCTCCATATTGAGTATTTTACTCTGCAATGTCATTTGGTCAAAAACCTTACTGTCTTGTGCAAAAGCAACTATTGAAAACAGTAAACAGAAGGATAAAGCAAGTGTGTATTTTTTCATATCGGTTTGGGAATTTGAGTTTGAGTTGTGTAGCTGTTTGATTTTTTGGACAAAAAATATATCAATTCATTAATCTACCATAAAGATGAATATATAAAAATGGTTACTTTTTTTGTGGTCGTGCAGTTTTTCCGATGGTCAATTCCCCCATCTGGGTGTAGTCAGATCCTTTGGCTTGGCGTAGATTACCAGCTCATCTACAAAGGCCTACAGGAAACTTTCTTTAACATTCAAGGCGCATCAGGTGTTTGGTCTGTGGTTTAGTTCTTCAGCCAACACATAAACCGTTTTACTCAAGCAAAAAAGCAACCCATGACAAGTAGATTAGATTTAAGACCAATTATTAAAACAAAAGAGTTCGAGAAAAGCACAGATGAAGAAAAATTTCAGACTCTCACCCTGCGCCCTATTCTAAAACTTCAAAATGACCTTTTACTTGGGCTTTTCAAAAATTACATTACTGAATCTAAGATCATGTATTATTCTTTATCACCTGAAAATAAGGTTCTCTTTATAGAAAACAGCTTACAGAAAAACATCGTGTTAAAGAACAAATTGATCGGAGTTACCCTTGGCATGCTCACTATTGAAGAATTAGCCGTGTACAGCGCAGATACCAACCTGTACAATAAAAGAATCATGAGCCTTTTAATAGAGCGAATCAGAAGCCAAATCAGCCTACTCGTTTGAATGTGTTCAGATCGTTCTTCGGACTGGGTGTAGTCGCTCCCGACAATTGTCGCGGACTTCACCCAGCCAACACCTCAACTAAGCGTAGCACAAAATTTTATTAATTTTCATCAATCGAAAGAACATGATGTCAAAATAATAATTATCTTCAGTTGATTATTTCATAACTATAAAAACTTACTAATGAGGAAATTATTCTATTCCATTTGCTTACTAGCCGTGGGCACTTTTAATTTTTCTTGTCA
>NZ_JAHEBC010000340.1:1158-4091 GCF_024642405.1 Algoriphagus sp.
AATTCAGGAAATTCAGAAAATTCCTCAAAAAGTAATTGATCAGTTGGTCATGATGGGATTTAATCCTGACGGTATTGAAAAGGTAGAGGAAGGCTACCGAATTGAAAGAGATATCATCATTACTGATGAATTTCTTGCAACCTCAGGCTATGGAGTAGAAGCACCGAACAACGCACGGTATAGCACTACGAATTTGGTGAATGCTGGGACTGGCAGGGTCATTACCATATATGCTTCTGAACGTGGTAATAGTGGCTATAGCCCTAAAATGCTTGAGGGACTTGATGAGGCCATAGCCAGATACAATGCTGAAAATCTGTTGATTACCTTTCAAAGAATTACAAATGCCAAGAAGGCAGATATCTTGATGACCAAATTTTCGAAAAGACAAGAGGTAAACGGAGCTTTAGGCTCTGCAGGTTTTCCTACTGCTGGCGATCCTTATAGTGAAATTAAATTGAGTGGGGTTTTGGATTATTATTCCGTAGATTTAATTGCAACCGTTATCGCTCACGAAATAGGCCATTGCATCGGATTAAGACATACTGATTATTATGACAGAAGTATTTCGTGCGGAGGTGACCCTGTAAATGAAACTGCTGGAACACTTGGTGCTAATCTTGTTCCGGGCACACCGGCAATAGCTACCTTGGAGGAAGCATCCTATATGTTATCATGTTTAAACGGTACTAACAGACCTTTCACCAGTTATGATAAAATAGCACTAGACTACTTATATTAATTTAAAATCCGATAGAAGAAAAATCCGGCCTGATGAAAAATCAAGCCGGATTTTTTTTTGAACTCATGTAAAAGAAAAATGTACGGCACTTTTCTTTGCTGCAACTATGACCTCCAATTTCAGGTTACTACTCTTCCCTCCTCGTATAAAAGCTTCCTAACCATGTTATACTATTTTTTTTGCAAATAATTCCATTTGAGGATACCAGTCTTCATTCAAACCCATAATCATAGAATCTGCATCATTTTAAATTATGGGTTTAGGCACCTGCCCTTGACAACCCCGTCTGGGTGTTTCAGATCGTTCATCTAAGCGTATTTTGCCTGCTGGGACTAGGTGTAGTTTATTTGCCCTACTCCCGACAATTGTCGCGGACCGGCCCAAGGCTAAAAACACCCGCCGCGGCGGGTTGTTTTTTTAACGCCTTGTCCTACCCTATTATCCTTACCAATTTCTAATAAGTCTAACAACACTTTTTACCAATAATCCACATCAATCAAACCCTTCAACCCTAAGTACTTGCTCGCCGTGGCGGGATTCCTAGCTCTGGAATATAGAAAGTCTTCCGGTTTTTCTACAATTCCAGCTCTGACTGGGTTTTCGTGAAATATAAACTGCGCAGGGTATTGTCTAGGTTGGGTATAGTTAGGATATTGTAAATCAAGCAAATAAGTAAAACCTATTATTTACTACCAAAAAGAGTAAATAGCCAAATCAAGACTTTATCTTTCAACTAGTTATAGGTAACCCATCGTATCAAAAAATAAATAGCTGTTATATTTTCAGAATAAATTCATGGAAAAAAAAATATTTCCCAATTTCCAGTCTTTAGAGAACGACATTCCACTCACGGATTTTAATGCATATGTAAAATTCTCTAGGCCAAGCTTCCTGAATCCATTAGGGGAAATGATCTTGAGGGAAGCATTCCCCGCTTTCAGTCCAGATGAAAAGACATACGACTCTGAATTGTGGAAGAAAATTGAGGAAGCCAACCTGAAGAGACATTCAAAAACGGTTGATGGAATTATTAAAGAAAATGGACTTCAATATGGCCTAATAAATCCACGAGTTTTCCGTATCAAAGGAAGTATGAGGAGAAGGTTTGCTGGAGATTTCTATCTTTCAAGAGGCTCTTATTACAGTGTCTGTAATGATGAATACGGGAATGACAATGGTACTCTGAAGCAAGAACTTTCTTCATATTTACTCCCTGAAATCAATGATCAAATCGTTGTACATGATTTAGAAATGCCGAGGGATGAGGAACTATTAAAGCAGCATGTTAAAGCCCCCACAGGTTTTGTTATTGAACTTTTAAATTCTGAGGAAAAAATTAATCCAATAATCTTAAAGTTACATGAAGCTAAATTGATCCCCGAAATTATTACGAAACCGATGTTGGTCTATATGCCACTTGCGGTGGAGTACTTTACAATTCCTAGAGTTTTAGACCTTAGACTACTTGAAGCCCAAAATTGGTTAACTCAATTCCTTCCAAAAGGAAACGAAATATTAAAAATGCCAAAAGCTAAAAAACTAGATTCCTTCTGCGAAATGCTTCCAACTTTAATGTATCCTGACAGAGGTGGAAATGATATAACAGATTCTATAGGATTTTTGCTTCGAGTCATGAAAGTAAATGGACTTGTTTTTCCATCAGCCCGTTGTAACGTACTATGTGAATTCTTAGATGGTAAATTGAATAATTTTAAAGGCTGGAATTTCTTAGATTATAGAAGTTCAAATGAAATTTTAGGGGGTTTTCATAGTCGAGAGGATGTAAGCCAATGGAACAAACCTGAGGACTTTGTTGAGGGCGCTGTATGTAGACTTGCTCCAGATGATAGCCCTTTTGCCCACTCCTGGAAAATCGAAGGATTAGAGGAGAACCTCAAAGAAAGTTTATCACAATTTCTTCCGGCACAAACTGAATTAATTTATGGTGGAGTTAGAGGTGGTAATTCATAATAAATAACGACTACGCAATCGAGTATAAAGCCCCGTCTGGGTGTATTCGGATCGTTATTGGCACCCACTGCTTACCTAATCTAGATTTTACCAATTTCACTATTTTTAAGAAATGGAGCAATTAATCACTTATTTTGAAACCATACCGTCACTACACCGGTCATTAATTTTGGTGGGCGGTATTACGTTTTTTTGGATTTTAGAAGGAATCGTTCCCTTG
>NZ_JAHEBC010000077.1:0-14779 GCF_024642405.1 Algoriphagus sp.
TATTTATAAGTTTCTCGTAACTAGCTGAGAGCAAAAGAGAAAAATTTTCAAAAAAATAATGCCTGTAGGATCGAATCCTACAGGCATTATTTTTAAAAGATTTCTTACTTTAAAGCTTTTTCAACACAATATTTCGCCAATATACCTTAATACCTCCGCCATCATGGATCTGAAGGCAGATTCCCCCCTTTCCCTCTCCAATTTTACCATCAGTGAAATTGACCATTTCTTGACCATTCAAATAAGAAGTTACATTATCTCCTTTTACAACAATCTTCATTTTATTCCAGTCACCAAACTTTAAATATTTGTCTTTTTCAGGATCTGGCTTTACCAGCCAACCCCTGCCATAAGATTCATAAATTCCACCAGTGTCACTTCCCGGAGGCGCAACTTCAACTTGCCAGCCGGAAACTTTAGTACCGTCTACTGTCGAGCGAATAAATACCCCACTATTCCCGTTAGCTTCTTGCTTGAATTCTAAAGTAATTTCGAAATCATCATAGTTCTCTTCCGTACCCAAATAACCATAGCCTTTATCAGGACCACTCTCAGAAACTAATAGACCTTCCTCTACATACCATTTCTCTGTTCCGTAAATTGTCCACCCAGAAAGATCCTTCCCGTTAAATAACTTAACCTTCTTTTGAGCGAAAGTAAAATTCGCCATAGCAAATAATAAAGCTACCACTAGTAGTTTTTTCATAGTTTTCTGATTTTAATATTTTTAAACCAAGTCACAGCTCCGTGATCTTGAAGAGAAATTAAACCCGTTTTAGAAATTGCATAATCTGGAAAGTCATTCCATTTTCCGGAATTACGTGCTGCAGTCCACTCTTCAGAATAAGGAATAAATTCAACTGTCTTTTTTCCATTCAACCAATAACTGGATCCCTCCTCAGAAAATATGATTTTTGAGGTATTCCACTCTCCGGCGGGTTTCACAGCTCCTTCATAATCTGGCTCAGTCATAGCATAATCAGCTCCGATAGATTGCCATTTTTCCAAAGGATCGGGAAATCCCAATTGATCGATCACTTGATATTCGGGTCCCGTTTCATAAGGAGCATGATATTTTGGGTCTTCCACAACATGGTAAAGAACCCCACTGTTTCCCCCAGGAGAAATCTTCCAAGTCCATTCCATTTCAAACTCCTCAAATTCCATTGGACCAAAGACAATATCCCCACCAATATCTCCACCTTTACCAAGTGCTTTCAAAGCTCCATCTTCTACAGTCCAGCCTTCAGGAAAAGTTTCTCCATTGAATGCTCTCCAGCCAGCAGGGTCTTCTCCATCAAATAAAAGCATCCAACCTTCAGACTTCTCTTCTTCTGTCAAGGTATTATCAAGGACAATTTCTTCAACCACCTCAACTTCCTCAGACTCTTCCACTGGCTTTGGTCCACAAGACCAAGCAAAGGCAACCAAGGCTATCCAAGCTAATTTTGTATTTTTCATTTTAATAATAAGTTTCATCGATTTATTTAAAATTCGAACCCAAAAGTTAATTGAAATTTTTAAAAAAGTAGCTCAAGAAAACGCAATTTTTCATAACATCTGTTTTGGAGCTACTTTTGAAATATTAAATTAAAGTTTCGAAATATGATTTAGCTCCCAATAATCTACTCCCATACCAAGAGAAATATTCTCCGTCAACGATCAATACTTTGCTGTCCGGTAAAATATCTTTAAAAAATTCAACATGCTTTTGTTTGAATGGAAAAGGTTCAGAACTTAATAATAGGTAATCTGGATTTTGCCTAACCAGATTCTCCAAACTAATTTCTGGATACCTTTCTTTTTGAATTAAATTTTCAAATCCTGCAAAGGAAAGCATTTGGTCAATAAATGTTCTTCTTCCCACTCCCATTATAGGTTCATTCCAGATCAAATAGAAAGCTTTACCTTTTATTGGTAAAGGCTTAGCAAGCTCCTTTTTAATGTCTCCTAAAATCTTATCTGCCTCAAAACGAACGTCAAGGATTTCTCCCAGTGATTGAATCATTTTATAACTGTCTTCAATGGTAAGAATATCACTCATCCAAACAGGATACTTTTCCATCAATTCCGCTATTCCTTCTTTTTCATTTTCTTCCTTATTTCCTATAATCAAATCTGGTTGGAGGGATGCTATATCTTCCATTCGATAATTTTTAGTTCCCCCAACAATAGCTTTACTTTTTCTAAGTCCTTTAGGCCTTACACAAAATTTAGTAACACCTACTATCCTTTCCTCCAACCCTAAATCTACCAATAACTCTGTTTGAGAAGGCACTAAAGAAATGATCCTTTGGGGAGGATTAGATATTGATAACTTACGTTGAAGCTGATCCTCGAAAATCATGAAAGAATCCTGTGATTATTGAATTAGTAAATTGGTGACATTAAATTATAACCTACTAAGAAAATTAACTGATATATTTAAAATCATAAATCGGATCAAATTCAATTAAGAATTCATACATCAGATTTATGACCTGCTCAATATCTTCTTTGCTTGCGGTCTCTACGGTGGTATGCATGTACTTTAAAGGAAGGGAAATCAAAGCGGAAGGCACTCCTTCGTTTGAATAAGCAAAAGCATCTGTATCAGTACCTGTAACTCTAGATGCTGCCGAACGCTGGAATGGTATTTCTTTCTTTCTCGCAGTTGCTATTATCAAATCCAATAATTTCTTGTGTACTGAGGCCCCATAGGTGAGCACTGGACCTTTTCCTGCTGTAAGGTCTCCGCTGGTTACTTTATTATAAAGTGGGGCAGTTGTATCATGACATACATCAGTGATAATCGCAGCATTCGGTTTTATTTTGGCAGCAATCATTTGGGCGCCTCTCAATCCAATCTCTTCTTGAACAGCATTTACTACATATAATCCAAATGGTAGTTTCTTTCCGGATTCCTTGACTCTCTTTGCAACTTGAGCAATCATATAACCGCCAATTCTATTATCCAATGCCCTTCCAGAATAAAATTTTCCATTCAATTCTGTCAACTCATCCATAAAAGTAATTACGCATCCTACATGAATCCCCATTTCTTCAACCTCTTCCTTGGATCTAGCGCCTACATCAATAAATATATTATCTAAGGTGGGAGCATCTTCTTTTCCCTCTTTCCTTACATGGATAGCTGGCCAGCCAAAAACCCCAGGGATGATACCCTTATCTGTGTGGATATTTACTCTCATGGATGGAGCAATCATATGATCAGAACCTCCATTTCTTCGAACATAGATATAACCATCATCTTTGATATAACTCACAAACCAGCTGATTTCGTCCGCATGCGCTTCGATTACCACCTTATATTCAGCCTTAGGGTTGATCACTGCTACTGCCGTTCCATAATTATCTGTGAAATAATCATCGACAAATGGTTTAATGTAATCAAGCCAAATCTGCTGACCTGAGGCCTCAAATCCAGTAGGAGAGGCATTATTAAGATACTTATATAAAAAGGACTTAGATTCCATTTTTTTTAATTGAGTTAATAATTAGCAATAGAATTTCTTAAAGTGGGATGTTCCCATGTTTTTTTCTGGGGATCTTGTCCACTTTGTTTTCCAGCATTTTGAATGCTTTGATTAGTTTAATGCGAGTTTCTGAAGGCAGGATAACCTCATCAATAAATCCCCGATACGCCGCTCGATAGGGATTTGCAAACTTAGCAGTATAATCGTCAACCTTTTCCTGAAGCTTTGCTTCCGGATCTTCAGCTTCTGCAATTTCTTTTCTGAAAATTATTTCTGATGCTCCTTTTGCTCCCATTACTGCGATTTCGGCAGTAGGCCAAGCAAAGTTCAAATCAGCCCCAATGTGTTTTGAGTTCATCACATCATAAGCACCGCCATATGCTTTTCTCGTAATAACAGTAATTCTTGGAACAGTGGCTTCAGAAAAGGCATAAAGTAATTTTGCTCCGTTTGAAATAATTCCATTCCACTCCTGATCTGTTCCTGGTAAAAACCCCGGAACATCTACTAAAACCAATAAAGGAACATTAAAACTATCACAAGTTCTTACAAATCTGGCAGCTTTAGTTGAGGCATGATTATCCAAAACTCCTGCCATGGATTGGGGCTGGTTTCCTACCAATCCAATACTTCTTCCGGCAATCCTTGCAAAACCCACCACAATATTATCGGCATAATTCTCATGAATTTCTAAAAATGAATCTTCGTCAACAATCCCTGTAATTGCATCTCGAATATCATAAGGGTGATTAGGATTTTCAGGAATCAAATTATTCAGCTCAATTCTTCCTTCATTATCTTGTATTTCATATGGATAGATGGGAGCAACTTCTTCGCAATTTTGAGGCAAATAACTTAGCACCTTTTTAATGTGCTTAATACATTCTAATTCATTTGAGCAAGCAAAATGTGTTACCCCGCTTTTAGTGCTATGTGCGGAGGCTCCACCTAATTCTTCTGCTGTAACATTTTCTTGCGTTACTGTCTTCACAACATTTGGCCCGGTCACAAACATATATGAGGTATTTTCTACCATAAATATAAAATCAGTGATTGCCGGAGAGTAAACTGCACCACCAGCACAAGGCCCCATGATTGCTGATATTTGAGGTATTACCCCTGAGGCGAGCGTATTCCGATAAAACAAGTCAGCATACCCGCCAAGTGAATTTACTCCTTCTTGAATTCGCGCTCCACCTGAATCATTTAATCCGATCACTGGTGCTCCGTTTTTCATGGCCATATCCATTATTTTACAGATTTTTTCAGCATGAGTTTCCGACAGAGAACCTCCGAAGACTGTAAAATCCTGAGAAAAAACGTATACCAATCTTCCATTGATCTCTCCATAGCCTGTAACTACCCCATCACCAAGATAATGTTCTTTATCCAGTCCAAAATCCTTTGCGCGATGCATAACAAACTTATCCAGTTCCTGGAAAGTCCCCTCATCCATCAGCAAATCTATTCGCTCTCTCGCAGTCAACTTTCCTTTTTTATGCTGAGCCTCAATTCGCTTTACTCCTCCACCTAATAATGCAATCGCATTTTTCTTTTTTAGTATTTCAATCTTTTCTTGCGCGTCAGTAACTTTTAGATCGGGTTTATTATTTTCATTCATATGCTTTCCTTTAGACTAGTCCAAATATAACAGGCTTTATCAGCTATGGAAAAAATCTTCAATTATTGAAGCATTCAAAAACATATTAAGGGCAAAAACGCCTTTAATTAAAACTACTATTCACAATAACCAAACTTCCTATTCAAAAAAAGAGGGAATAAAATTTAGCTTAAAAGCTCTCATTTCAAATAACTTTCTATATTCGCCCATCCAAAAAATTGGTAACATATGAATACCCAAAAGGCGGCGGTAATAGATATGGGAACCAATACATTTCATTTGCTATTGGTTGAACTGAATCAAGCTGGATTCAAAACAATTTACAAGGAGAAAATTCCTGTAAAGTTGGGAAAGGGTGGAATTAACCAAAACCAACTTGCGGAAGATGCTCAAAAAAGAGCTTTTCATACATTACAACATTTTAAAAACCTGATTGATGGCGAACACATCAATCAGGTTTTTGCATTTGCAACCTCTGCGGTTCGAAATGCCGAGAATGGTCTGGACTTTGTAAGAAAAGTAAAGGAGGAAATCGGTATTACCATCGAAGTCATTTCGGGTGTTGAAGAAGCACAGATGATTTATGAAGGAATCCAACTTTCTGGATCATTGAACGGGCAAGTAGAACTCATGATGGATATTGGAGGCGGTTCTGTAGAGTTTATTATCGGAACCTCCCAAGAGGTTTTTTGGAAACAAAGTTTTGAAATAGGCGGACAAAGACTATTGGAGCTTTTCCATTACCATGACCCGATACTTCCAGAAGAAATTTCAAAATTAGAGGCCTATTTAGAAATCAAACTATTTGCTTTATTAGAAGCAATAGAGAAATATAAGCCTACTGGGCTCGTAGGTGCTTCTGGAACTTTTGATACGCTGACAGACATTTATTTTGAGTCCATGCTTCAATGTAAGCTTACTGGCCAACATGTATTCGAGTTACCATTAGAAGAATTTGAAAAAATCCATCAATTGATTCTTAGTAAAAATAAAGAGCAAAGACTCTTAATTCCCGGTATGATACCGATGAGAGTAGATATGATTGTAGTGGCTTCAAGTCTAATTGAATTTATTCTCAGATACATTCCCGTTCGGTCCATTACATGTTCGCACTATGCACTTAAAGAAGGTGCAATTTCCAGAGTAATGAAGCAGTTTACAGCAATTTGAAGTTGAAAACTGACTATACAATTTAGAAAGTTGGCCCATTTGAAGGCAAATAATAAAATTCAAAAACATGACTTATTCCTACCAACAACTTCGAGATTTCACTTTTGGAATGCTGACTAAAATCGGTTGCCCTGAAGATCAAGCCAAAACCGCTACAGAGGTACTTCTTTCAGCGGATTTGAGAGGAGTGGATAGTCATGGAGTGGCAAGGCTCTCAGGATATGTTCGCCTTTGGGAAAAAGGTCGGATCAATGCAATTCCAAATATCAGGGTAGTACACGAAACACCCTCCACAGCAGTGGTAGATGGAGATGGAGGTTTAGGTTTGGTTGTGGCTCCCTATGCCATGCAAGTGGCGATTGAGAAGGCTAAAAATGCTGGGACAGGTTGGGTATCTGTCAAAAATTCAAATCATTATGGTATTGCAGGTTATCATGCGATGATGGCTTTGCAACATGATATGATCGGAATTTCCTTGACCAATGCCAGTCCATTGGTAGCACCGACATTTTCTCAGGAGCGCCTTTTAGGAACCAATCCAATCTCTGTTGCAATCCCTGCCAAAGACCAACCTGCTTTCGTGGCAGACATGGCCACTACAACTGCTGCTAATGGAAAGTTGGAGATTTTGCAAAGGAAAGGAATGGACACTCCAACGGGCTGGGTTCAGGACAGAGAAGGAAATCCAACTAACTCCGCCAATGGAGTGAAAGATGGTGGAGCTCTACTTCCACTTGGAGGAGATCGTGAGCACGGTTCTCATAAAGGATATGCACTGGGTTCCATTGTAGATATTTTCTCAGCGGTCCTTTCTGGTGCCAATTATGGCCCATGGGTTCCTCCATTTGTGGCATTTTTAGAGCCAGATCCAAATCCAGTGGGAGAAGGAATCGGTCACTTTTTCGGAGCAATGCGTGTAGATGCTTTCCGTCCAGCTGATGAATTCAAATCGCACATGGATAATTGGATCACACGTTTTAGGTCTGCTAAACCAACACCTGGAAATGAAAAAGTTTTAATCCCAGGAGACCCAGAAAGAGAATTAGAATCTATCCGGATGAAAGAAGGGATTCCATTACTTGATCCTGTGATTAAAGATTTGACTGAATTGGGAGAACGATTAGGAGTGAAGTTTTAATTTGAAATTTCTAGTATTTGAAAGTGAAGATGGCTAAATTTTATTTTTTGAAAATAAGCTATGCCATTAATCACACTTACTACCCGAACTTCTTTCGAAGAAAATCCAAAACTTGCCAAGCCAGCTAGTAAGTTGAGGAGTCTATTAGCTTCTATTGAGGAAAAAGAAATTCCAGTATCCATAGAAGGTAAAATCAACGAAATCATCACAGGTGCGAATGATTTCCCTGGTCCAGATCCCTTGCTTATCAAACAGATTAAAGTGGCACAAACTTCTATTCTAAAACTTCTGGAAAAAGAACTGAGCATTTTCCCCAAAAACCATTTCCAACAACAATGGATGATTTTGGGAATGACTGTTTTTGGTTTGCCAATGGGAGTGGTTTTTGGAATGTCCCTAGGAAATCTGGCTTTTTTAGGGATTGGGCTTCCTATCGGTATGGCAATAGGAATAGCGGTAGGAAATTCAAAAGACAAAGAGGTTGAAAAAGAAGGCAGGCAGCTAGATTGGGAATCCACCTAATCGCCCTGCTTATTCCAAGCCTAGAAAATCTTTTGGATTAATTCTATTTATCATTTAAATACCTTCTTGATCAATTTAAAATTTCCACATAATCTATGAATTCCCTAAATAGAAGAGATTTTATTAAAAGTAGTTCCGCTCTGATGTCTTTAGCCAGTTTTGGCCTGCTCGGCATGGACTTTAAAGACCAAGAGGGCCCATTAAAAGTAGCTCTAATTGGAACAGGCTGGTATGGAAAATCCGATCTCTTCCGATTGATTCAGGTTGCAGATGTGGAAGTCGTGGGACTTTGTGATGTAGATAGCAAGCAATTAGCCGAAGCAGGAAGATTAGTATCTACTAGGCAAAAATCAGGAAAAGTGCCAGCTCTCTACGAAGATTATAAAAAACTTTTAGAGAATGAGAAGCCTGAATATGTTTTGGTAGGAACACCTGATCATTGGCATGCACTGATTGCGATTGACTCATTAAAAATTGGTGCTCATGTATACTTGCAAAAGCCAATCTCGGTAGATGTAATTGAAGGGGAAGCGATTTTGGCAGCAGCTAGAAAATACGACCGAAAGGTTCAAATCGGAACCCAGCGCAGAAGTACACCTCATTTGGTTCAGGCAAAAAAGGAAATTATTGATTCTGGGAAATTGGGCAAAATATCCCACGCTGAGGTTTGCTGTTACTATCATATGAGAAACAGAAGTCATCCGGATGTGATGCCAGTGCCTGAAAATATTAATTACGATCTCTGGGCTGGTCCTGCCCCAAAACTCCCTTACAGAGGAATCCTCCATAGAGGATGGAGGGCATTTATGGAATATGGAAATGGAATTGTGGGGGATATGTGTGTGCACATGCTAGACGCAGTCCGATGGATGTTAGATCTAGGCTGGCCAGTTCAAGTGACTTCAACAGGGGGTATTTACATGGACAAAGCCTCCATTTCCAATATATCTGATACTCAAACAGCCATTTTTGAATTTGATGAAATAAATGTGGTATGGCAACATAGGACATGGGGTAACCCGGTTGATAAAGATTATCCTTGGGCCTTCAAAATTTATGGTGAAAATGGAACTTTAGCTGGTAGTCCCATGCGAGCTGATTTTTATCCTGAAGGCAGAGATAATGGTGATCCAATACACTATCCTGTCGTTTTAGAAAAAGAACAATATCCTGAGGATGTTACTGAGAAAGACATTGAAATCCATGCAGCTCCAGCGACAAGACAGCAAATGAAAGACTGGTTGAAAGCAATTGAATCGGACTCTTTACCTGTGGCCGATGTACTTGAAGGACATATTTCAACCGCTTCTTGTATTTTGGCAAATATGTCGATGGAATTAGGAGGAAGGTCTTTGAAATATGATCCTAAAACTATGAGCATAATCGGTGATGAGGAAGCAACGGCCTTATTGAAACGCCCTTATAGAGATGGATATGTTCATCCAGATCCAAATAATATCTAGTTTTTTAAAATTTTCATCTTATCCAAGGTCCGTTCATCTAATTACTTTTGCTAAGGGGTTGTTTTTTGTATCTTAAACGACCAAAAAACCTCAAACCCTAACTCAATGAACTCAATTAATCGAAGAGATTTCTTAAAAGGATCATCAGCCTTGGCCACTCTAGCAAGTTTTGGATTACTTGGAATGGATTTTAAGGATAGAGAAGGTCCACTTCAGGTAGCACTGATCGGCGCAGGTTGGTATGGCAAATCTGACCTTTTTAGACTCATTCAAGTGGCGGATGTCAATGTAGTTGCTCTTTGCGATCCGGATAAAAACATGCTTAAGGAGGCTGGAGACTTAGTTGCCAGCCGACAAAAATCAGGTAAAATCCCTACTCTCTACGAGAATTATAAAGAACTTCTAGATAAAGAAAAACCAGAATTCGTATTGATTGGATCTCCAGATCATTGGCATGCACTGCAATGCATTGACGCCCTGAAAGCAGGAGCTCATGTCTATGTTCAAAAGCCAATTTCTGTAGATGTAATAGAAGGAGAGGCAATGGTCGCTGCGGCAAGAAAGTATGGCAAGAAAGTTCAAGTTGGAACTCAGCGTAAAAGCACACCACACTTAATCGATGCAAAAAAAGATATTATAGATTCTGGGAAACTTGGAAAGATATCTCATGCAGAGGTTTGTTGCTATTACCATATGCGCGCAAATGGAAATCCTCCTGTTCAGCCTGTTCCAGATTTTCTGAATTATGATCTTTGGACTGGGCCTGCACCTTTGAGACCTTATGATGGACTTCCCCACAGAAGATGGTGGAGAACATTTATCGAATATGGTAATGGAATTACTGGTGATATGTGCGTGCATATGTTGGATACGGTTCGGTGGATGCTGAAACTGGGTTGGCCAACGCAAATCACCTCCACAGGTGGTATTTTTGTGCAAAAAGATGGTAAATCCAATATTTCAGATACTCAAACTGCGATTTTCGAATATCCAGAGCTCAATGTAGTTTGGCAACATAGAACTTGGGGAAATCCAGTGGATCCGGATTATCCTTGGGCTTTTAAAATATTTGGAGAAAATGGTATGTTAGCTGGCAGTACCTTGCAAGCGGATTTTATCCCTTATGGAGAAGGGCAGGAAAAGATTCATTTTGATTGTTTATTTGAACGAGAAAAGTATCCTGAAGATGTAACTGAAAAAGACATTGAATTGAATGCAGCTCCAGCTACGAGACTTCACATGCAAGACTGGTTGAATGCTATAGAAAAAGACACCATACCTATTGCTGATATAGAGGAAGGTCACATTTCAACTGCATCTTGCATATTGGCAAATATTTCGATGGAACTCGGTGGCAGAGTCTTGAAATATGATCCGAAAACCATGACTGTGATTGGCGATCCAGAAGCAACACTTCGATTGAAGAGACCTTATAGATCAGGGT
This sequence comes from Algoriphagus sp., assembly GCF_024642405.1. Taxonomy (GTDB): domain Bacteria; phylum Bacteroidota; class Bacteroidia; order Cytophagales; family Cyclobacteriaceae; genus Algoriphagus. The sequence goes on from NZ_JAHEBC010000077.1 coordinate 10,835, forward strand.
ACCTTCACCCAGATCCTAAAACAGTTTAATAATTATATTTATTCATATTATCAAAACCGATCTTCTGAAAAAGGTCGGTTTTGTTAGTTTTATGTTTCAATTACTTTCATGCTTTTATGGTAAAAATCATTTCAGCCAATTCTAAAGATTTAATCCAAATACAATCCATTGCAAACCATACTTGGCCTCATACTTTTGGAGGAATTTTGACACCCAAGCAAATTGAATATATGCTAAACTGGATGTACAATCTTGAAAATCTTGAAAATCAATTGAATGCTGGACATCAATTTTTCTTGGCAGATGATGCCGGTCAAAAACTTGGATTTATAGGAATTGAGCCAAATTATGAACCAGAGAAATTAAAGATTCATAAAATCTATATCCTACCATCAGCACAGGGAAAAGGAGTAGGAAAAAAGCTCTTTTCAAAAATCAGGGAAGTAGCGAAAGAATATGATCAAAAAACTCTTACTCTTAATGTAAACAAAGAAAATAAACCTGCAATTGATTTTTATCTACATTCTGGATTTAAGGAAATTCGTCGCGAAGTAATTGATATCGGCAATGGCTTTGTGATGGATGATATTGTTTTTGAGTTGAGGCTTTGAGCGTTTTTAAATCTCCCGCAACGGCGCAGCGACGCAACAAAAAAATATTGACTTATTTTTGATTGGCACTATGTGCATGACTGGTACTTAAACTATTTTAGTCCTCCGACTGATGTTATATATGTCCAAGTCTAAAAACTTGAACCAGAATTTCAAATCCCCAAGACAGTTTCCCAAAGCACCAATCCATTGGGCGGAGCCGGAGGTAATTTTTCAACCTTCTCTGGAGATTCAAACCGTGCAGAAATTTCTGATAAATACATTTCACCTTTCCCAATTTGCCAGATAGCCGACATCATCATTCGGACTTGGTGATGCAAAAAACCTGTTCCGGCAATCTCAAAATAAAAGATCTTCTCTGGGAAAAACTGCCCTAGATGTTCATTCGAATCGAAAATATCAGCTGAAAGAACTTCACGGATATAATCCGTTTTATTTTCTGATGGCTTACAAAAACCTTTGAAATTATGCTTTCCAACAAACAAATGACAAGCTTCCTTCATTGATTCCCACTTCAAATCCTCCTTGATATTCACAAGAAAAGCTGAGGCGAAAGGATGGAAAGAAGCTGAGTTAGAAAAATAGTAGCGATAGGTTTTCTTCTGAACAGATTGAATCAGATTAAAATCAGCGGAGACTCCACATACAGAATTTAGCTGAATATCCTGAGGAAGATACTTATTAAATTGGGGCAAAAGTGAATTCATTTCAACCTCTTCCCGAAGGAAAAGCTGTACAAACCCACTGATGCAGGATACCCCAGAATCTGTTCTGCTCGCTCCAATCAATGAAAAATCCTCATGTCCAATAACATGTCGAATCACTTTTTCCAATTTTCTTTGGACAGTTGGCTGATTGGGTTGCGGTGCCCAGCCTTTATAACGTGCCCCATAATAGGTAATTGAAAAAAGGTAGGTAAATGGACGGGATTGCATATTCAAATATAACCCCAACTTCAGACTGAACTAAAAAGCTGCTTATTTTTTCATTACAGGCTGGGTCCAGGCTACTTCTGTATCACCGATTTGATATGGATTCTCTTTTGGCTTTGAGGAAATAACTTTGGCACGAACGTACATATCATCTTCTTGTAGATTATAAGAACCTTTATTCCCACTTACTTTACTTAACAATATCCCGCTGATTTCAGGTGAAGATTTCTTTGTTCCGAAAAATTGAATTTCATAAGTAACCCCAGCTTCCTCCTGTGCTTCTACCTTTAAAGTTTCACCATCAAATTCGATAGAACTTAATGTTACTCCTGTAGTGGAATAGAAATCGCCCAACTCCATTGCCTCTATAAGAGATTCTGGATTTAAATCCTCTGCCAAAACCATCACCCAACCTCTTCCAGGATTGCTACTGTTTTGATCAAAGACATGATAATTATGAGCATCATCAACCGCCAATCCATAAAGCAAAGGTTTTCCAGCTGATAAATATGCAGCTTGAACTTTATCCCAAAGTACTTCCATACTTGGACGAAGGGAATCGCCATAATTATTCACTTGTGGATGGCCATTGTATACTTCAAAAAACCTTTCTCCGGTTAGTTCGATGATATCTTCTGGAGTAATCGCCCAGATAAAATTCGGATGATTGATATGAAGAAACATAGGAATGCCAGTTGAATCTCTCTGGGCCTTTACTCGGTCTAAACCATTTTGTAAAATCTCAGGAATTGAATTCCCTCCTTCAGCAGGGATTAATTTCTGAATATTCGTCACATTCATATGAAGCGGTTTCTTCTCAAAACTTTCGGTCAATTCTTGAGATTGAATAATTAGAAATTCGCTTTTCTCTTCAAACATTGGAGCATACTCAGCCAAGGTTTTCAATTTTACTTCAATTCTACCAACAGAATCCTCTCTAAAAATCACTTGGTCACCGTACTTTTCTAGGTATTTCTCAAATCCTGATTCATGGGACGGTGATTTTGGAATCAATTTCCATTTTTCTCCAACTGCAAGTGTATTGTGATCAGAAAGAACCACAAAATCATAATCATGTGACTTATACCAATCCATGATCATCTCTGGATAATCATCTCCATCCGACCAATAAGAGTGTGTATGTAGGTTGCCTTTGTACCATTGTTTGGTTGATTCCTCAATTTTCTCTGGTGAACCACAGGTAACAAAAATTAGAGTAAGGAGCGCAAAAAATAGAAAGGAAGATTTCATATGCATTTTATTATGAGGTTCATCAAATATAACAAGGTCTTGTAAATGAAAGGTTAGCTGAAGATTATCATCAGGACTTTAAAACAAAAAACCACCTATCACAAGGTGGTTTTTAATTGTTTTCGAGATTACAAATCTCGAATAGCTCGAATAATTTGAGATTTTCCTTAAGCCAAAATCCTCTTCGCCAACCAATCGCCAACTTCAGAAGTTTTGTAGGACGTACCGCCATCTGCGATATCTTCGGTCACATATCCTTCAGCCAATGATTCATTCACTACATCAGAAATCAATTGTGCTTCCTCTTTCAAGTCAAATGCATAATCGAACATCATTGCAGCAGAAAGTACTGTAGCCAATGGATTTGCAATATCTTTTCCTGCTGCCTGGGGATATGAACCGTGAATTGGCTCGAATAACTTAATAGAAGTTCCCAATGAAGCAGAAGGCATTAAGCCCATAGAACCTGAAATCACAGAAGCCTCATCAGTCAGGATATCACCAAACAAGTTTTCAGTAATCAACACATCATAAGCTTTTGGCCATTGGATCAATCGCATAGCCACTGCATCGACGAACTCATATTCCACTTTTACATCTGGATATTCGGGAGCAAGTTCCTGAACAGTTTCTCTCCATAATCTAGAAGTAGCCATGACGTTGGCTTTATCCACGCAAGTCAGGAGTTTTCTTCTTTTTTGCGCAGCTTCAAAGCCCATTCTTGCAAGACGAGTGATTTCTTCTTTGCTATACACATTGGTATCGAAGGCTTTGGTGCCTTGTTCATTTCTTCCTCTAGGCTCGCCAAAATAAATTCCGCCTGTCAATTCTCTGAAGAAAACGAAATCCACACCATCTACACGGTCCAATTTCAAAGGTGATTTGTGAACCAACGATGGAAAAGTGAAAGTTGGACGAACATTTGCAAACAAACCCAATTTTTGTCTCATCAAAAGTAATCCTTGCTCAGGTCTCACTTTTGCTTTTGGATCGTTATCATATTTTGGATCACCAATCGCTCCGAATAGAACTGCATCAGATGCTGCTGCAATCTCGTGAGTAGAATCAGGATAAGGCAGGCCCGTTGCATCAATTGCCGCTGCTCCTACTACTGCTTCTTTAAAAGTGATTTTATGTCCGAATTTCTGGCC
>NZ_JAHEBC010000077.1:14789-15471 GCF_024642405.1 Algoriphagus sp.
TATTCATTTCCATAGAATTTGGATTCTTCTTGGGTTGGATTTTGATTAAATGATTCGACGACGTTCAGCATTTTTTCCGTGGCCATCATCGCTGCCACTGTTTGATCAGGATCAAGTCCTTTAGTTTTGAATATTTTTCCATAATCCCAAGTGATCACCGTCTCTACAAATGCATCGGTTTTCCCACCTGGAGGTATAGAAACATGATAGTCAATCAATTTTGGAAGCTCTTTTTTCAAAGATTTATAAATCTTCCTGAGGGCTCGCATAAAAGAATCGTATTGACCATCCCCTGTTGCACTCTCATCATACATTTTTCCATGAATCTTCATTCGAAGTTGAACCGTAGGTTTCAAGCCTTTGGAATGAGTCATGTGATATCCTTCAATATGGATATTCTTTTCAATAGAATTATTCTGAAGTACATCGGAAATGATGTAAGGTAAATCTTCTGTCGTGACACGCTCTTTTTTATCACCCAGCTCGATGATTCGCTGCGTCACTTTTGTTAATTCCTCTTTTTCCAGTGAAATACCGAGCTCTTCCAAATTTTTTAGAATATTGGCTTTGCCCGAAGTTTTTCCTAAAGCATATTTCCTTTGTCTCCCAAATCTCTCCGGAAGCAAATCGTTGAAATATAAATTCTTTTTATTATCTCCATCCGCATGGATACCGGCAGTTT
>NZ_JAHEBC010000078.1 GCF_024642405.1 Algoriphagus sp.
AATTAAAGAAACATGAGAAAGGTTTGGAAGAGAGGCGTTTGGTTATATATCAAGTTAAGTCTGGCCAAATAAAACAGGGACTTGATCATGAAGACATTTGGAAAAAAACAGACGAAAGTTTCAGAAAAATTCAAAAAAAAGATACTCAATTCGAAGTTATTCTTTTGGGTTTAGACGGTGGGGTAAAGCTCAGGAAAAATGAATTATTAACAAGTGAAGCGTTATTCAGAACCATAGACCAAATGCCTATGAGACGGTCTGAAATCAAAACAAAAAAAGATAATAGGTATTTATAACTTTCAATCATTCAGGTTTAAAAATTAGTCTATTTACCTTTTTTAAATTCATATTAAGACACCTTTTGCAAACTCTACATTTCGCTTAGACTGATGGAGGGAATTTAGATTAAACAAAAAAACCGGACTTTTCAGCCCGGTTTCTGTTGGTTTAGGTTCTAATGGTATTTATTTCTCTAAAGAAATATATTTCAAAAACTCATTGCGGGATTGTTCATCTTTTTCAAATTTCCCTGAGAAGAAAGAAGTTACTGTGGAGCTATTTACATCTTGTACCCCTCTTGAGCTTACGCACATGTGATTCGCATCCATGATGACTGCCACATCATCAGTTTTTAAGACTTCCTTCAGTTCGTTACCAATCTGCATGGTTAATCTTTCCTGAACTTGTGGTCTCTTTGCAAAATACTGGACGATTCGATTGATTTTAGAAAGTCCAATTACTTCTCCACCTGAAATATATGCCACATGGGCTTTTCCATAAATAGGCACGAAGTGATGCTCACAATGGGAATGGAAGGTGATGTCTTTCTCCACCAACATTTCATTGTACTTATACTTGTTCTCAAAAAGTTTGGCAACAGGCTTATTCTTTGGATTCAATCCACTGAAAACCTCTTTGACATACATTTTTGCAACACGATGAGGGGTTCCTTTCAAACTATCGTCTGATAAATCCAAACCCATAATATGCATGATTTCACGGAAATGCTTTTCGATTAATTCGACCTTTAAATCATCATCCATTTCAAAAGCATCCTCTCTTAATGGTGTTTCTAGGGAGGTACCTACATGTTCCTCACCAATTTCTTCAAATGATGCTCTGGAAATATTAATTCCCATCGTATTCAACAAAGTTTCTTTCCGTTTCATATAGTCGAATAATTAATTCGAATTTCCGATCAATTTTTTCCCTTAAAATATTCCAAATAACCACTGCAATATTCTCAGCGGTTGGGTTAAGTTGACTGAATTCATCGGTATCCAAGTTTAAATTTTTGTGGTCAAATCTTTTAAGAACATGCTCCTTGATTAGATCACTGAGAAGTTTCATATCATAAACATACCCAGAATCCGGATCAATTTCTCCTTTCAACATCACAGTCAAATCGTAATTGTGCCCGTGATAATTAGGATTATTACACTTTCCAAAAAAAGCTTTATTCTTTTCGTCAGACCATTCTGGATTGTGTAATCGATGGGCTGCGTTAAAATGCTCTTTTCTAAATACGGTAACTTTCATGCGTTATTGGAACAGGAGAAGTTTTAATTTTGTTTAACTTTTTTTAAAATATTTTAAACAAAATAAATAAACACTTACTGTTCAGTGTTTTAAATTTTAAATGAGCGGCAATATTACAGAATAATATTTCGCAATAAAAACTAACATTAAATACGCAACTGTATAAACCAAATGTAGTTATAATTAGGTTCCATCTATATATCTGTGTGTGTAATCTTTTATTTTGAAATATTCTGAAGAATTGGAACTTTAAATAATAGAACAAACATTGTAACTTTACAAAATCATCCCTTAATATGATTTCTTCAAATTTACTTATTCCAATTCTTTGGGTTTTCAGTTTAATACTGCCTCCAGTTGAAAATACAACGATAAATGAAAGCCCGAACAATAATTCAAGCTTGTCATTTTCATTGTATGAGCAACTCTCAGTAAAAACGGATGTTCTCCCTAACAAAGATGTTTTTGCTTTAGCGATGCAGGGATGGGAAAAATTAAACACTGAACTGAAGTCCAAAGTCATTACAATTATAGATTTTAGCCTTCCATCAACAGAAAAAAGATTGTGGATTATAGATCCCGAAAGGAAACTTGTTTTACTTCATTCAGTAGTGTCACATGGAAGAAATTCTGGGAATTTAATTGCAAGTAAATTTTCCAACAAGCCCGAATCCTACCAAAGTAGCTTAGGTTTTTACAAAACAGCCGAAACTTATCATGGCAAACATGGCTACTCGCTTCGACTGGATGGTTTAGAGAAAGGTTTTAATGATCAGGCCAGAAACCGTGCTATAGTTATTCATGGTGCAGATTATGCAAGAGAAGAATTTGCAAAAAGTTCTGGAAGATTAGGAAGAAGTTTAGGATGCCCGGCACTTCCAACTGAACTATCATCGAAAGCGATTGACTTTATAAAGGAAGGTTCTCTGCTATTTATTTATGGCCAGGATGAGAGCTATCTTCAGTCCTCTAATTTGATTCGCTCTTAGAAGCAACTTTCATCGCAGTTAGCAAAGAAGAAGCAAATTATCAAAATGCCTATTTAAACATCTTCCTTCATTTTTTATCTAAAATTAAAGTTAGATAAATTAAAAATCCATTTAATTTTTCAATGCAGCTAGCACTTCTGCATCTCGATCATAGATATCATCTCGAAAATGCCCTTCACCGTTGGAATCGGCCCAAAAGGTAAGATAAACCAATACTACAGGAATATTCCGGTCCAATTTCACGACTTGTTCTTCTGTTTTACCCATGGATTCCTGAATTTTTTCAGATGTCCAGTTGGGATCATTTTCCAAAAGAATTTCAGCGAATTTTTCGGGGTGTTCTATTCTGATACAGCCATGACTTCTGGCTCGGTCATCATAAGCAAATAAAGACCTAGCATTTGTATCATGAATGTAAACGTTATGTTTATTGGGGAACATAAATTTCACCAATCCAAGCGAATTACTAGGCCCTGGCTTTTGCCTTACCAAATAGGGAAAAGATTTTGCACTCCAATCGATGGTTTTAGAATCAACTACTTTCCCTGAAGGAGTAATAACTTCCATATTTTTTTCAGAGATGTAATTTGGATTTTTTCTGACACTAGGTATTATTTCACTCTTTGTAATCGAGTAAGGAATATTCCAATATGGACTAAATACGATATAACTCATGTCAGCCATAAAAATAGGAGACTCATGATACTTTTTACCAACGATCACTTTTGCCGTAAGCAATGTGTCAAGGTTTCTTATGTAGTCCAACTGGAAATTTGCAATGTTCACGAGAATGAATTCTGCATTTTTCACTGTATCTGGAAGCCATCTTAACCTTTCCATATTTACAATGGCCTTTTCCAACTTATCTTTTGGGGAATTATTGAATGCTTTTGCTGTCATGGAACCAATAATACCATCGGTAACCATCCCATGAGTACCTTGAAAATCCTTGATTCCAGCCATCATGACGGAATCATAAGTCTTATCATTTTTCGGTTCATAATCATCCAAAATCTTCCAATAAATCAAACGTTCCCTCAAAGAAGGAATGATAGAATTGGATTCTCCGACATGGATTGATTTATCAATTTTTATCTTTTTCCATGAAAGCGTATCTTCTTCTACTTTTTGTGAAAGTTCACGAATGACTTCTCTTCCTTTTTTATAAATGCTGAATTTAGGATAAAGTGATTCCAAACTTTGCCTTATTGATGCATTGGTAAGCGCTTCTTCTAAAAGAGAAGGGGAATCTGTAACCCGTTGCTTCCTGGCAATTTCCCAATCTTCACCAAATTTGGAAGGATCTACTTTACCTATCTCCAGATTATCTGCCAAATGAAAAAAAGCATCACTTAAAAAAACATCCAAATCAGCCAAATCTCCTACCTCATTGGAAACTCCATTTTTCTTATTCTCTTCAAAGGTTACAAAAAACGATTCAATGATTGCTAAATTATAATCTTGAGGATTTAAGCCATCAAATTCTGATTGTTTGATTTCAAATCTCAATTCGTAAGCTAGTTCCGTTAAGTCTCCATTTTTAGACCAAGCTTGTTGGAAAGCACGGTGGTTATAAAAATTCAAAATATCGTCTGAAGAATACAAGGGCACGTTCCTTATTTCAATATTATCTCCGGGCACATCTGATTCCATCCTGAATCGAATCAGTTCCGCAACCTCGCTTTCGGATTGGGCTATTGCGGAAACTGAAAACATTAAATTTATTACTAACGAAAAATTAAAAATCAACTTATTTATCATTTCGAGTTATTTATTGAATTTGAAAATCCTGAAATTTTCTTCCAAGCATCCAAGCCTCTTTAAGCATTTCCAAGAATTCTCCCATTTTATGCAATGGAATTAAATTGGGACCATCACTTAGTGCTTTGGCTGGCTCTGGATGAGTTTCTATGAAAAACCCATCAATTCCTGTAGCGGCTGCCGCCCTCGCTAAAATAGGAGCAAATTCACGTTGACCACCTGAACTACCTCCCTGCCCTCCAGGCTGCTGTACAGAGTGGGTTATATCAAAAACCACTGGAGCAAACTGACGCATGATGGGTAATCCTCTCATGTCAACTACCAGATTATGATACCCTAGAGAAAACCCTCGCTCGGTGAGACAAACATTTTCATTGCCAGTTGATCTAACTTTCGTAACAGCATATTGCATATCCTCAGGAGCCATGAATTGACCCCGCTTTATTTTCACTGCTTTTCCAGTTTCACCGGCGGCTAATAAAAGATCTGTTTGTCTACAAAGAAAAGCTGGAATCTGAAGAACATCCACCACTTCAGCTACTTCTTTTGCCTGATAACTTTCATGTATATCAGTCACTAATGGTACCCCTAAAGTACTTCCTACTCTTTGCAAAACTTCCAAAGATTTATCCATCCCTATACTTCTAAAAGAGCCAGAAGAAGTTCTATTGGCTTTATCAAATGAAGCTTTAAAAACGTATGAAAAACCGTGCTGATCTGCCCAAGCTTTTACTTTTGTGCCAATTTCAAGACATATATCATAACTCTCTACGGCACATGGCCCCGAAAAAAGAACTGGCTTTTCTTCACCTAAGATCACATTTTCAGTGATTTTCATCGGTTTTGTATTCTTAATCATGCTTCTTTCTTTGATAAATTTTCAATAATCGGAACCAACAATCCTTTGGAATGTAAAATCAAATCCGCCACTTCTCTAAATACCCCTTCTCCTCCTTTTGCAGATGTAACCCAATGTGCAAATGGCTTTACATAAGAAACCGCATCTAAAGGGGCTACAGCAAATCCAACCTGACGGAAAATTGGAAGATCAATAAGATCGTCGCCTATATATGCAATAGAATCCAATTCAATCTCCATTGTTTCAATCAAATCTTTCAACTTCTTTCCTTTATCCTTGACGCCGTGATAATGAAAATCAAATCTCAGTTCCTCGCATCGATTGATTACAACTTGGGACTCCCGTCCTGTAATAGCTCCTACTAGCACTCCTGATTTTCTTAAGTGTTTTACAATGAGCCCATCTTTGACATTGTATTTCTTAAACTCCAAACCTCTATCATCATAGATAAGACCACCATCTGTCATGACTCCATCGATATCAGTAATAAGAAGTTTGATTTTCTTTGCTCTCTCCCAGATATCTGCAGAAACAGAAGAGAAAAATTCCTCAATTACTTTTTCTGCTTCCATTGAATTGAATATAAGTCTAATCTTCTTTGTTCTAAATTTCTAACACTCCCCGCTTTTCTCTGCTTTGTCAATAAATCTAAATCAACATCAGCAACGATAATTGTTTCTTCATTTTCAGAGGCTTGAGCCACAATTGCATCATGAGGAAATGAAAAATCGGATGGAGAGAAAATTGCTGCTTGAGAATACTGGATATCCATATTCTCAACCTTAGGAAGATTACCAACCGAACCAGTGATGGCTACATAACATTCATTTTCTATTGCTCTGGATCGCGCACAGGTATTTACTCTAAGGAAAGCATTCTTCGTATCTGTCCAAAATGGTACAAACAAAATATCCATTTCCTGTTCTGCCAGAATCCTTCCCAGTTCAGGGAATTCCACATCATAGCAGATCAGGATCCCGATCCGTCCTGCATCGGTATCAAACACATTGATACCATTTCCTCCTTGAAGACCCCAATAAGAAGCTTCATCCGGAGTAATATGAAGTTTGTATTGTTTGGCTTGAGTTCCATCTCTGCGGCAGAGATAACTCACATTTCTCAATTTCTTCCCATCGTATTCCGGCATGGATCCACCGATGATGTTCACATTGTAGGAAACCGCCAAATCACTCATCCTTGAAACAATCTCGCTGGTATAATCAGCTAGATTACGAATTGCTTCCGATGCATCCATATCATTAAATTCTGCCAGAAGTGGTGCATTGAAAAATTCCGGCAGCAGGCAGAAATCAGATTTATAGCCAGAAACAGTATCTACGAAAAACTCCACTTGCTGCATCAGATCATCCACATTTGAAAATCGACGCATCTTCCATTGTACTAAGCCCAATCTTACAATTGACTTTTTATTACCAATAAGTTTCTCGTCTTTTTCATAATAAATATTGATCCATTCCAGTAAAGTAGCGTAGGCCCTGGAATCAGTATCTTCAGGAAGATATTTTGTGATTACTTTTCTAACGTGAAATTCATTGGCTATCTGAAAAGAAAGCACTGGATCAAATATCTCTTTGTTTTTTACCAAATCAATATATTTACGCGGCGTAATTTCATCTGCATATTTGGTGTAACCAGGAATTCTTCCCCCTGCAATAATTGATCTTAAATTCAGGTTTTCACAAAGCTCCTTACGAGCATCATAAAGCCTTCGACCAATTCTCATTCCACGGTATTCTTTATCCACAAATACATCTGTTCCGTAAAGAGTATCCCCTTCTTCGTTGTGAGTATCAAATTTTCCGTACCCAGTGATTTCATCATAGGTATGGTTATCCCCAAACTGATTGTAATCCACAATAATACTTAGTGCACCAGCAACCACTTTCCCATTGTCCTCAATACAAATCTGGCCCTCAGGGAATGCCCTTAATTGGTTTTTAAGCTCTTCTTTCGTCCATGATCCTCCTGCATTTTTATAGATTGAGGTCATGATCGCATGGATATCATCATAATCCGAAAGCTTAATATTTCGAAGCCGTAGCCTATGTTCAAGTTCTTCTTTATTCTTACTCATGTTTCAAAATTAACAAAATCCAATCAATCGTTTTAAAAACAGAGTTAATTAAGCTTTAAAACAAAATATTCTATTGAACTTTAAAAGAGGTGTAAATATATATAGTTTAAGGGCTGTATTCTCAATATTTTTAAACCTGAAATTTCGATAAAGTCTCCGGATTTCTATGCAAGAAAATTTAAATCAAATGGCAAAAGATAATGCTCAATCATTCATTGAATGGTTTAAAGAGCTAATGAATTATAGTCTATTTAACCTGGGAGAATCAAATATCACCTTAGGATTGATTATTACTCTATCAGTTTCTTTTATCGCACTCTTTGTAATAACGGAATGGATTAGGCGATTTACAGTCCACAAAGTTCTGAAAAGATATCAAATTGATACCGGTACCAAACAGTCCATTGGTACAATGATTAAATACTTTCTAATTCTGGCTGGTGTTTTTTCCATTTTACAAACTAATGGCATTGACCTAAGCGCTTTTGGAATTTTGGCAGGTGCACTCGGTGTAGGTATTGGTTTTGGTTTACAAAACATCACGAATAATTTCATCAGTGGACTTATCATACTTTTTGAACAACCGATTAAAGTTGGAGATAGAATAGAGGTCGGCGATGTATCAGGTGATGTAATAAAAATTTCCGCCAGATCCACGATGATAGTGACAAATGACAATATTTCTATCATAGTTCCTAACAGTCAATTTATTGATAGCCAAGTCATCAATTGGTCTCACAATGAACGGAAAATCCGATTCAATTTTCCAGTTGGGGTTTCTTATAAAGAAGATCCACAAAAAGTAAAAGCCATACTGATGGAAGTTGCAAAGAAAAACAAGGGGGTATTGGACACACCTGAGCCAGACGTACTTTTTGAAGATTATGGTGATAGCAGTATCAATTTTAATTTAAGAGTTTGGACCTCTGAATACATAAACAGACCCAAAATATTAAAAAGCCAATTATATTATGAAATCTTTAGAAGGTTTGGAGAAGATGGAATTGAAATTCCATTCCCACAAAGAGACCTACATTTAAAGTCGGGATTTGAAAATATGAGTAAATAGTCTAATTTTCGACATGTAACTCTTTGTCAAAGAGAAAAGTAGGTAATGAAATTAAAAATACTTTTATTCATTTGTTTGTTTTTTTCCGCTTGGGCTGCCCATTCACAAAGCTTTTATCGCTACAGATTTGAAGAGCCTTGGTCTATTTCAGCCAGTATTGGACCAACACAATATTTTGGAGAGTTATATTCTTTTTGGAAGTACAATGAAGGTATACAACCTGACTGGAATGCAAGCTTTGCAATCCGGAGAACTATTGGTACGCATTTAAGAACTCGATTAGAAGGATCTTATTATAAAATGTCAGGAGCTGATTTACCTTCAGACCCCAGGGCCTATCGATTCCCTAGAAATCTTACTTTCAGAGCTAAGAACTGGGAAATTTCAAGCATCTTCGAATACCACTGGCACCCGGTGAAAGTGCCAAATATCCATAGACCTCTTTGGAATCCCTATATTTTCGCGGGACTAGCACTATCTACCAACAATCCAGAAACTCAACTTGATGGTGAATGGGTAGACCTTCGACCGTTACAGCTTGAAAACAATCCATACGAGCGATACATCCTCGCCTTTCCCATGGGGTTAGGCCTCAAATACAAGCTAAATGTATACATGGATTTGACTTTTGAGGGTAATTATCGATTCACGCTTACTGACTATATGGATGATATCTCAGCATTTAATGTAAGTGAATTTTACTTGGATTTGGTGGAAGATTATGTCGATGGAACAAATCCTGATCGATTAAGATTAGCAATCCGTAATCCAAGATATCTAGATGATAATGGCATGCCAGACGTAGATAAAATCCTCCAAAATGGTGGACGAATCAGAAGAGGCTCAGGATTAAGACATCGATTTGATGGGTATATGACCATCAACATTGGATTGGAAATTCACCTATCTGAAGACATCTTCCAAAACTGGATTTTCAGAGACAGAATTTACGAAAAACGGTTTCGATTCTGGTAGATCAGATTTTTATGCTTAACACCGCTAAATCACTTTGAAAAATAAGTGTTTCTGTGGTACCAATCTGATAACTGGGGTTCTTTTCATGATGCCCGGAAACAATAGCCACCAAGCTAATCTTACTTAATTCCCCAAATTTAGCTAATCCATTTTCTACCTCGGCATAGTTAAATGTATGCTTATGGAAGGTTATTTCTTCATGCCCTTTCATAAAATCATTCATCTTATCTTCAATTTCCGTGGAATTAGTGAAATTCTTTGGAGTATTCACAAATATTAAATGGACACTCGCTCTAAAAAGCTTTACCAAAGGCTTAATGCTAGCAAATGCTTTTTTGGAAGAATCCTCAAAATTTGAAGCAAAAGCAAGTTTGCGAAAACCGTTTCCATCTAACAATTCTTTGACCGCCAATACTGGGCATGTCGCATTCCTTAAAACCTTTTGTAAGTTACTTCCAATAAACTCCTGGGCTCCTTTTCCTTCGCCATAAGCTCCAAGAACAATTAGATCTGCTGAATATTCCTTGGCAACTTGAAGAATTAAATCATGGGGAACACCTACTTTGATAATTGGTTTTATTGGAGCCTTTGCAGGAGCCAGAGTTCTAAGATACGATGGTAAAACTTCTTCTGCTTCATCAATTTCCTCCTGTATCTGTGGGTTTTTGGCTTTCACATCATCTGTGACATAATCCCAGTCCAGTTCGGTAGGAATAACTGTTACACATAAAATTTGTGCGCCTGATTTTTGGCTGATTTTTAAGGCAGTCCGAAAAGCAGCAACAGCATAGGGTGAAAAATCAAATGGAACGAGAAGAGTTTTCATGGCTATTTGGTTTTATAAGCGAAAGTCCAAAAATTCCAGAAAAATTAAACTAATGAGAATCAGACATAAACATGAGAAAAATCCTGTTTTTCAAGTTTATTCATAATCCCAATTCCATTTTTACATCACATCGACAATATTTCCCTGCTTCAGGAACAGTCTCTTTAAATCCCAGTTTTTTATAGATATGCAAAGCAGGTTGAAGCTTGGTGCTGCTATAAAGCACCAATTTTTTACCTCCCATCTCCTTGGCTTTTTCTATAATAGCCTTTCCTAAAAACATCCCAACACCTTTGCCTTGTGCACTTTGCTTCACCCCCATCTTTACCATTTCAAAAACACCTTCTTCTACCTTAGCTAAACCCACCGTACCCACGATTTCGTTTTCAAGCTTTGCGAAGATGATATCTCCTCCAGTTTCAATAATTGTTTTCTCAGGGTTTTCCAATTGCTCAATATCAAATGGTTCCAAAGTGAAATATTCTTGAACCCATGTTTTATTAATTGTCTCAAATTCAGATTTTAAATCTGCAGAAAATGGGATAACAGCTAAATCATTCATAGAAATTGGAGTTGAATAGGCTGTAAAAGTAATCAGAATCGATTAGCTTAGGAACAATAAACATCAACCTAAATATGAAATTGAAACAAATACTTTTCGTATTGGCAATGGCATTTTGCCTTCCTTTTATCTCCAACGCCCAAAATCCCGACGCGAAAATCAAAGAATTGGGAATCACACTTCCTGAAGTTGGCCAACCCATGGGCACGTATGTTAAGTGGAGACAAGTTGGAAATGTGATTTATCTCGCTGGAAATGGGCCTGATATATATGGGAAAGTTGGTGCTGATCTCACTGTTGAAGAAGGATATCAGGCAGCACGGGAAACAGGAATTGAAATCCTAGCCGTACTCAAAGCTGCCACAGGAGGTGATTTAAGTCGCATCAAACAATTTGTAAAAGTATTGGGAATGGTTAATTCTGCACCGGATTTCACAAAGCATCCCGCCGTTATCAATGGCTTCTCTGATTTAATGGTAGAAGTATTTGGAGAGGCCGGAAAACATGCCCGATCTGCTGTTGGTGTCGCTGCACTGCCAAATGATATCGCTGTAGAAATCGAAGTGATCGTGGAGCTAAAAGACTAAACTCAAAATAAGTTTTGCTGGATTGGAAACCCTTCTATCTCCAGCAAAGCTTGTTTCCTTTCCAGTCCTCCAGCGTATCCAGTCAATTGTCCGTTTGTTCCAATAATGCGATGACATGGTAGAATCACCAAAATAGGATTTGCTCCAATTGCTGCTCCTACGGCTCTAATTGCTGCCGGATTCCCAAGTTTCTGCGAAAGCTTCATATAAGTCGTCGTTTGCCCAAAAGGGATTTCATTTACTGCTTCCCAAACACTTTTCTGAAAATCCGTTCCATTCAATTCGAGAGTGAGATCAAATACTTTCCTTTTGCCTGAAAAATACTCCTCTAGCTGATTTTTCACTTCAGCCACCATTCCTTTCAATGGTTCTTCATTGACCGGATCCTCGGTAAATTGAAGTTGGATAAGCTTATCATCTTCTAATTTGATAAGTATATTTCCGAGGGTTGAAGATAAAATTGGCATGGGCTAACTATTTTTTCAAAATATCTAAGTAAAAATATTTCAATCGTATTTCGTCGAACGCAGTAAGACTTATTTCTATTGTATTGTTTAATAGATCAACTCATCGCCAATCGATATTTCCAGATTTCCCGAACTTGACCAATCTCCACTTCGAATGGTGGATAAATTGGATTAGCAGAGCAAAGCAATAATTTCTGATCGGACTGGATTCGGTTATAAGCCAATTTGAAAGTAACTCCATCCTGCTCGGTAACGATCACGTAGCGCTCTCCATTTTTGACTGTCAGCCAATCATCTACATATTCACATACAATCCAAGCTCCATCAGGAATCGGCAACATGGAGTCACCATCCACTTGAAAAACCCGGTGTTTTTTATCTGTTGGCAAAAAAGGTAGCGCAAACCTCGGCAACTCAGAAATATACTCTGGATCAGCAAATCCGGCCAGGTAACTTGCCTTAGCTCGTTGTGAGACCACTTCTATCAACTCTCTCCCTTGATCATCCACGGTAGTTGCTAAAATTCGCAATTTTCTTCCTCTCAGAAACTGATCCGTTTCCAGCAATTCCCGGAGTTTATATTCCGAATAAGAAGACAGGTCTTCCCGAAGCAAAATATCTACCGAGACTCCTAATGTATCAGAAATCTTCACCAAAGTATCTAATGGTGGATTGACGTTGAGTTCATATCCCGCGAGTTTAGATCTAGAAATCCCGATGGCCGAAGCCAAAACCTCTTGAGTCAGGTTTTTCTTTTTTCGGAGAAGTTTGAGGTTATTAGTTAGAGTCATAATTAAATCTGAAATACTATGGAAATACTATGGAAATAAGCCCCGCATGCGGGGCGAAATACTGATTCATCTATCATTTTTTAGTTGATTTTTAGCAGAATAGGTAGATTTAATCATGTTATTTAATTTGACTTGGATATCACGTCTGAGTTGATTGAATAATTCGAACTCTTGATCAGATACAATTCCTCTTTCAAAGCCCAAATCAATCCAATGTTCCACACCTTCAGATAGAGATGCCCTAGAAATGTAATAGAATCTGGATTTTTCTAAAAAATGAAATCGAGCATACCCTTCTGCAATATTTGCCCCTACTGAATCAACAGCAGATAGCATTTGGTCTCCCCAAACTTTCTTTTCTTGAAAACTCAACCTTTGATAAACATTCCATGCATTTGTAGAAAGCTTCCGGGAAAGGCGGTAAACCTCTAGTTCATGAATTGGGATATAAGGCAGTTTCTCATTCATATTTTATTCTTTATTGAAATATAGCTTCGCTGAAATACTGTCGCTTTGCTCCTGAAATATAGACTCCTACGTCGCCTGAGATAGGCTTCGCGAGATAGGGTCGCTTTACTCCCGAGATACAGCTTCGCTGAGATATGCCTTCAGCGAAATAGAATCTGCATCCAATATTTCACCGACCGGAGGGAGGTGTATTTCTATCATATTTCCATTGTATTTTAACAATCAAAGGGGGTCTATTTCCATAGTGTTCCCACCATATTTCTAGTTTATTCTTTTTTATTTGTCAACTCCCTTCAATCTTTCTCTTTCAAGTAGTCAAATATAAAACTTTTGTTTAATTTATAAACATTAAAATGTCAATTTAATTAACAAAATCAATGGAAGCGAGGAGAAGCATTGTGCACATGGATCTGGATTCCTATTTCGTGTCGGTCGAACGGCTTTTTGACAGCAGGCTCAACGGCAAGCCTATCCTAATCGGCGGTTCGGGTGATCGTGGCGTAGTCGCTTCCTGCAGCTACGAAGCGAGAAAATTCGGTGTGCATTCAGCTATGCCCATGCGGACGGCGAGGCAACTTTGTCCTGAGGCATTGATCATCCGCGGAGATTTTGAAAAATACAGTCAAAAGTCCCATGAGGTCACCGAAATCATCCGAGAGGAAGTTCCCTTGTTTGAAAAATCTTCCATCGATGAATTCTACATCGACCTTACGGGAATGGATCGTTTTTTCGGTTGCTTCAAGCTTTCGCAGCAAATCCGGCAACGCATCATGAAAGAGACTGGACTACCTATTTCTCTGGGACTTTCAGGGAATAAAACTGTCTCCAAAGTAGCCACAGGAGAAGCCAAACCCAATAATGAAAAACAGATTCTGTTCGGAGAAGAAAAGCCTTTTCTAGCACCACTTTCCGTACGCAAAATCCCGATGATCGGAGAAAAAACATCTCAGACGCTTTATAATATGGGAGTCAGAAAAGTACAGACACTACAACAAATGCCTGCCGAACTTCTACAGGCGACTTTCGGAAAAAACGGAAATATGATCTGGGAAAAAGCCAATGGCATCGATCGCTCTCTGGTTGTCCCTTACTCCGAGGCCAAGTCCATCTCCACAGAGAATACCTTCGAGCAAGATACCATCGACGTGAAAATGCTGGAAGCTACACTGGTAGCGATGTGCGAGCAACTCACAGGAAAGCTACGACAAAACCGACAGCTATCGGCCTGCGTGAGTGTAAAGATCCGCTATTCCGACTTTGACACACATACGGTACAGAAGCGAATTCCTTACACTTCGGCAGATCACACCTTGATTCCGTTAGTCAAAGAACTCTTCCGCAAACTCTACAATCGCCGCATGCTTATTCGTCTGATCGGCGTGCGTTTCAGTTCGTTGGTTTATGGCAACTATCAGATCAAGCTTTTCGAAGACACTCAGGAGCAAATCAATCTCTACCAGGCCATGGATAAAATCAATGGGAAATTTGGCGAAAAAACCGTCTGCCGAGCCGTGGGAATGTCTGTGGGAAGAAGGAGGTTTAATCCGTTTAATGGAGTAGCGATTTGAAAAGAGAAACATTTGAAATTCTATATTCCATATCCGATATTGCTCTAAATTCAACCAAAATTTTGAAAGCTCCCTCCTACCTTTTCTCTTCACCTAATCTTGGTTTTCGCACTTGGCTGGATTCTGACCTGGAAGTATTCAGTCAGATGAATGCTGACTTGGAAACCATGAAATACTTTGAAAAACCACTTTCAAAAGAGGAATCTCAAGCCATGATGGAGCGGATGAACAGGATGTTTGCAGACAAAGGCTACTGCTACTTTGCAGTGGATTTACTGGAGTCAGGAGAACTCTTAGGAATGATAGGACTGGGTTGGAAAACTTTTGAGGCCGAGTTTACTCCCTGCGTAGATATTGGCTGGAGAATCCGAAAAGAATTCTGGAACAAAGGTTATTCCACAGAAGGGGCAAAACGATGTCTAGGATATGCAAAAGAAATTGGGATCAAAGAAGTGGTCTCACTAGCCTCTTCAGACAACAAAGCCTCGATTAGGGTAATGCAAAAAATAGGGATGGACTATTGGCTGGACTTCGATCATCCGGATTTAAAAAAGTCAAAACACCTGAATCCTTGTAGTTTGTATAGAATATTTATTTAGAAAGATAGCTCTGCGAGCAGATATTGAAATAAGATAGCCTAAAGGCAGATATCTATGAGTAGCCATATCTCAGGAGCGAAGCGACAGTATTTCAGCGAAGCTGTATTTTGCGCAGCTTATCTTAAAAATCAAAAGATAGCTCTGCGAGCAGATATTAAACAAGATAGCCTAAAGACAGATATCTCAGCGTAGCTTTATCTCAGGAGCGCAGCGACCCTATCTCGCGAAGCATATCTCGCGTCAGCATATCTCGGGAGCAAAGCGACCCTATCTCAAAAGCGCAGCGACCCTATCTCGCCGCCTGCCTGCCGAAGG
>NZ_JAHEBC010000341.1 GCF_024642405.1 Algoriphagus sp.
GGCTGAAGTATTAAAACGATTTCTGCTCATGACTGGAATGCCTGAAAACAACATTTTGATTGAGGACCAAAGTAAAAACACAGCTCAAAATGCACAATTCACCAAAGAATTTTTAGAAAAAAAAGGGATAGACACCAATCAGGAATTTATGCTAATAACTTCTGCATTTCACATGTATCGAGCGAAAGGCTGTTTTGATCAAGTTGGATTAAAGACAGAGACCTTTCCTACCGATTATTATTCCCATGATGTAAAGTATGACCTACCATCCTTACTCTTTCCGGATTCTTTTTCACTAGAATACTGGACCAAACTGTTCAAAGAATGGATCGGAATAATAGTTTATAAATTGGTGGGTTATATTTAGAGAATTCGGAACTCTTCTATTGAACCAGTAAGGTTTTCTTAATTCCTATTTTCAATTTTTCATCTACCCCAGCTTGATCTGCAAATTCATTCCACCTTTTGATAGCTGATTTTACATTTTCAATTTTCTCTTCTGGTTTTTTGATATTCATCTTTCGGGCTACTTCCAGGAAATCTTCATCAGCAATATTTTCTCTTTTGCCATTGACAGTTAGAGATTGGGAACTCACCCAAATACT
The DNA here is from genome assembly GCF_024642405.1 of Algoriphagus sp. GTDB lineage: Bacteria > Bacteroidota > Bacteroidia > Cytophagales > Cyclobacteriaceae > Algoriphagus. Next base: position 606 of record NZ_JAHEBC010000341.1, read on the forward strand.
ACCTGGTCTATAGGCATGACAAATATCATAAGCGGGTGAAAGGGTCCATTTGCCAGTTTGATCCATTAGAAACGCAAAGTTCTTGGTATGATCATCACAGTTTCTTGCTAGCACATTGAAGACCATTCTTAAAAACATTTGCTCAGCTTCCGGATAAGAAAGCCGCAACATTCTCATGGTTTCAAATACCTGCTCATAGCTAAAAGCTCCCACTTGATTGAAATCAAAATGCCTCAAGCCACAAAGACTTTGCATGTGGATTTTTTCTCCATTCTCCAATCTATCAAAGCGTTTGGTCATAAAATGTGCTCTGTCATTTTCTTCCAACAAGCTACATTCAGACATATTGATCCCTGCTTCCAACGCCATCAGATAATAGGCCATTTCCACTCTCCCATATCCTACGGTTGCCCCGAATTGAGAATCATGAACTCCATCAAATTTGATGATCCAATAGGAAAACCCTGCAGGAGCTTTGACTTGACCGCTTTTTACTGCACCGGTTTTAGAATTGTAAGCAATGACTGCCTTAGCTCTTGCACCACCTGCTGAAGTACCTATTTTAAGAATATCAGTCAAAGCCGATTGCTCCTGACTGCTTAAATCTGATTGAAACCCCTCTTTTGCATTGAGGATTTTCCTGGCAATATGGACCAAACTATCTATTTCCAAATTGCTGGCTTTGGTCACTTCAGTTCTTAAAGAAGGTTTGATTTCCAATGCCCCTACTCCCCGCTTCCCAATAAAGCAAAGCTGTTCCACAGGGTTGAGACTATCTGCCGGCCGACCATTTTGCACTAGCCATGCATTGATCAACTGATTCCCGTATTTATCAGGAAGCATATCAGCCAATAGTCCTGGCAATCCTTTGAAAGTATCGAATGCATCCCCTCTGGATTTCCTCAGCTCTAGAAATGAAAAAACTCGACTTCCTTGCGCCAAAGGCATTTTCACAGGTGAAATATCCAGACCAGAACGAAGAAAAGTCTGGTTGAACTCAAAGCTTCCTATTTGCTGGGTCTCATCCCAAAGTACTGCTCCCGCAAGTTTATCCCATATCCAAATTTCCGCAGCCTTTACCATTCTGAAGGAGGATTGTCAGCTGCCATGTCAGAATTACGAACCCGCTGCCGCTCGTGCTTCTTTTGAAGCTTAATGTATGCCATGGGACTGATTGTCTTCTTTTTCTCAAAAGCCTCCAACCACTGCAACTGATCCAACACTCTCAAGACCTGGATCAACGTAATCAGATTGACCTTCTCGCCTCTCTCCAAAAGACTCAATGTAGATCTACTGATTCCAGACTCTTTTGAAAGCTGATCTTGGGATTTATTCTGTGCAATCCGCTCTGCTTTGACAAAGTCTCCAATCTGCTGGAGTATCTGCAAATCACTTAATGAATTATAATCCATGTATGAAAAATCATTCGTTACACACAAAAATAATACTTATTGAGTGAATTATCATACATTTTATAAAATTTTATTTGTATTATAAATCATTCATTAAATATATAAATAACATATAATGAATGAAATTTCATACAATATGTAAAAATATATTAGCTAAAAAATTCTTCCCTACTCCATTTCCATTCCCAATCCCACCCCTTTTGCTCCAGCAAAATCGGATGATAGGCAATGGCTGCCTTGGCGGTTGGTGCATTAAAAAATCGTTGATCATCGGTTAGAATAGCTATTTTCTTTCCATCATCTACACGCATCAGATCCATTACAGCTGAGGGAATCTTTTTAGAATAGAAAGAATCCATTGCCAGCAACTTATTTTTCAGACTCCAGTTTATCTCAAAGTTCTTCAAGCTAATCTCCGGAGAAATTAGTTCGAATCCTTTCGATTGCGTTTGAACAAAAGACAGATACTCTTTAAGCAAAGCTAAACCAGGATTCTTCAATTGGGAGGGCCGAAAATCCTCCGGCAAAATACTACTGATCACATGCATTTTTTTTCTGGAACGTGTAATCGCCACATTTAATCGATTCTCTGCTCCAAACTTACCCAACAAACCAAAATTTGTTACCAACCGTCCCTCTCTATTTGGAGCATAACCTAATGACAAAATCACCTGATCAAACTCATCCCCCTGCACATTTTCAATATTTCTGACCTTAATCAAATCAGAGTTCAAACCGGATTTCCAAAGAAGATCCCGAATCAATTCCATTTGGAAATAATTCCCGGTAACAATACCAATAGAATCCCTTGGAGAATCCAAAGAAATCCTTTTCACTGAGTTCAAAACCTCTTCAGCCTCCACCCGATTGATTTGATTTTCCCAAATTCCCTCCACTTTCATCCAAGAAAAGGATGGAACTTCAGCTTCAACTGTTTTGTAATCAGGCAAAACCTCTAATATATTTTCATAAAAATGAGAATTGGAAAAATAAATCAAAGCAGGATCTTCAGATCTATAATGACCCGTCAATTGTTGCTTTTCAAAATAATATCCTGCAAGTTCCAATAAAGATTCCGATTCAAATTCTATCCCCTCCTCATCTGTTTCCCAGGTTACCTGATAAAAATCGGAAGGTCTTAATTGCTTTGAATCCCCCGCGACAACCACCTGTTTCCCACGCAACATTGCTGGAAGTCCTTTTTCAGCTTGGCACTGTGAAGCTTCATCAAAAATAACCAAATCAAAATCCTGAGAAGCTGGAAAAAGAGCTGAAACTGTCTCTGGGCTCGCAAGCCAGCAAGGCAAGAGTCGGAAAATCTCTTCGTCAAATTCCTGAACCAATTTCCGAATAGGCCAGCGCTGTTTCTTTTTATTTACCTGATGAGAAAGTTCTCGGAAGGTTATCCTATTTCCAAGTCTGTTTTCCTCCAGATTAGAACTTATTTGTTCACGTAGCCGCAACAACGCAAAATCCTTAGATATTTTTCTTTTTTCAAGAATAGCTGACTTTAACTCATCCATCTCATGCGCTAACTTTAGAGTTCCTGCTTCAGAGAGATGTGGATGTATTTTTTCCAATTCAGAAATCCAAAGTAAATACCATGAATCCTCGAAAACCTTAAGTTGCTGAGTAATTGTATAGTTAGGATATTTATCTTCCAAAATCTCCGCTAATTTCTTTTTAGAAATTTCCCAACTATCAATAAACTGGTCAAAAGCCTGAAGTTCAATAAAATCCTGATTCAGATTTGATCTATCAACTTTCAATCCTTCAAATAATAGCCACTCAATTTGATTCGAATTAAGGTAGTTCTTCCATCTGAGCAAATCAGATTCAAATTGTCTAAAATGCTCCACTAAATAAGTTAACTGATTCGTAAATTCATCCTGGCTTTGTTGAAGGCTATTAAGATCTAAAATCCCAATAATTCTTTTTAAGGTTTCCATATTTGAAAGCCATACCAAGACCTCATTTACCTCATTCTTTAAACTCTCGAGATGGGATATTGAAAAATCTAAGTGGGTAAAGTCATTCAACTTATTCATTTCATCCACAATT
>NZ_JAHEBC010000342.1 GCF_024642405.1 Algoriphagus sp.
AGGAAATACCAGGTTTTGCTGAAACCTACATGCCAAATGGCCATACTCCTAGAAAAGGCGAGGTCTTTAAAAACCCAAACCTTTCCAACACATATGAAATGATTGCAAGAGAAGGTAGGGATGCATTTTATAAAGGTGATATCGCAAGAACTATTGATTCCTATATGAAAAAGCACGGAGGATTTCTTTCCTATGAGGATTTAGCGAGTCATACTTCCAACTGGGTTGAGCCTGTTAGCACAAATTATCGTGGATATGATATTTGGGAGTTGCCTCCCAATGGTCAAGGAACAGCAGCTTTGCAGATGCTTAATATTTTGGAAGGATATGATATTGCTTCCATGGGTTTTGGTAGCACGGAGTATTTACATGTCTTGACGGAGGCAAAGAAACTAGCATATGAGGACAGAGCAAAGTTTTATGCAGATCCAGATTTCAATAATATTCCTTTGGAAGAACTCCTTTCCAAAGAATATGCAGCAAAGCGTCGGGCATTAATCGACTTAAATCAAGCAGCAAATAGCTATCCCGCCGGTGATATGGAAATCGAATCTGGAAATACAACTTACCTGACCGTCGCTGATAAAGATGGAAATATGGTTTCTTTAATCCAGAGTATCTATTCGGAATTTGCATCTGGAATGGTACCGGATGGGTTGGGATTTGTCCTTCAAAATCGAGGTGGTATGTTCAATGTTCAAGATCGAAATCATGCAAATGCAATAGAACCTGGGAAACGACCTTTTCACACAATAATACCGGCTTTTATCACTAAGGATGGTAAACCTCATGTGAGTTTTGGCTTGATGGGAGGTTCCGTTCAACCACAGGGACATGCCCAGATAGTTGTGAATTTGGTGGATTTCGGAATGAATTTGCAAGAAGCTGGAGACGCTCCCCGAATGAGACATTCTGGGAGTTCACAACCTACTGGATCCGTGATGACGAATGGCGGAACTCTCAATCTGGAAAGTGGTTTTGAACCAGAAGTTTTCCGCGAACTTAGAAAGATGGGACATAGAATATCTTTTGCCGTCGGAATATATGGTGGATATCAAGCCATTGGAGTTGATTTGGAAAATAAAGTTTATTCGGGTGCATCTGAATCACGAAAAGATGGACAAGCAGCTGGATATTAAAAACATCGAAATTATTTTCTTTTATTCTTCTCATCCACCTGATTGGAATTCAGGCTTTCATCATTGAAAGTCTTTTTTAGTAGGAAAAGACTACCTTGCCTAGGTAAACAACAAATGAAAAATGGATTTCGAAGATTTAAAATATGAAATGAGAAAAGGCTCTTGGAAGCCAGTGATAATAGTAGGAATAGTTTTATTTCTACTCTTTGCATTTAAGCCTTGGGCTCAGGTAGGAGCTGGAGAGCGAGGAATAGTCTTGAATTTTGGTGCGGTTCAAAATACCGTTTTGGGGGAAGGAATCCACTTTAAAATACCGATTGTGCAGACCGTAGAATTGATGGATGTAAAGATCCAAAAGGCCATTACTGATGCAGCATCTGCCTCTTCAGATCTTCAGGATGTGGACTTATCTGTTGCACTGAACTATCATGTGATCCCAGATAGAGCGAATATTGTTTATCAATCAATCGGGATTGAATTTAAGGAGAGAATAATTGACCCAGCAATTCAGGAAGTAATGAAAGCAGTGACTGCTCGATATACTGCAGAAGAATTAATCACCAAAAGACCTGCGGTAAGTACAGAAATGAAGGATGCATTAACGTCGAGACTATTGGAATCAAACATTGCAGTGGATGCATTCTCTATTGTTTCCTTTAGCTTTTCAAAGACTTTTACAGATGCGATTGAAGCGAAGCAAACCGCAGAACAAAACGCATTGAAAGCAAAGAGAGATCTTGATAGAATCAAGGTAGAAGCTGAGCAAACCATTGCTGCTGCTACAGCGGAAGCAGAGGCTTTGAGACTTCAGAAAATGAATATTTCACCTGATTTGATTGAGTTGAGAAAAATTGAAGCAAACTTAAAGGCTATTGAAAAATGGAATGGTATTCTACCTGAAGTGACAGGAGCTGGAGCAATTCCTTTCATTGGCGTTGGTGCCGCTAAAAACGATTAAGATTCTTTTATAAAACTTATGGAATCGCGTGCTTTTGGATTTAATTTCTAAAAGCACGCTTTTTTAATTTACTGAAGTATTATGAGTGAAAAAGATCAATTCTATTTAGGAAAAGAGGAGCCTGTAAAAAGCTGTCTTCTTGCTTTAAGAATAATTATTCTGAACAAAAATGATTCAATTACTGAAACCAAAAAATATGGAATGCCTTGCTTTTGTTTTCAGGGAAAAGCATTTTGCTACCTCTGGACAGATAAAAAAACCAATGAACCTTATCTTCTTTTCGTAGAAGGTAAAACCTTAAATCATCCTTCGTTGGAAAGTGGAGATCGAAAGCGAATGAAAATATTCAGGGTAAATTCAAACTCAGATCTTCCTAGAAAAGAAATTGAAATGATTTTAGATGATGCATTGGAATTGTACAGAAAGCGATAAGTCTATCCAGATTCTGGTGGAGTTTTCCTAAAATAATTCTTGTCCATTTTCGAACATTTTTGTTCGCCATGATGAATTAATAATAAGATTTACAGCCATTTCGCCTATTTTTAAAAGCTTTTTGTTGGCATAGCTTTGGCCTTAAATTGGAAGAGAAAATTTTCCACTATGATTAAACATTACTTCATCTCAACCTTTCGGGGCATCAAATTTCATCCGTTTTATTCCCTGATCAGTATTCTTGGTTTGAGTATAGGATTAGCATCTTGCTTCCTGATTTTTTCTTACTGGGCATTTGAAAAGAGTTTTGATGATTTCCACACTGATTCAAAAAAAATATTCCGAATCTATCAGGAAAAATCTTTGGAAAATGGGGGTTCCAGTTTTTCCGCAAGAATCTATTCAAAAGCTGGGGAAGAGCTCAGAAACAGTTTCAGCAATACCGAGTCTGTCTTAAGAATCCATAAAGCGGGTCAAAACACCAGTATAAAAGCAAGTGAAAACCTAATAGCCCAAGATGGTATTGTTGGAGCAGAAACAACTTTTTTCGATTTCTTTGACTTTTCATTCATTGCTGGTTCTGCAGAGCAATGGAAAAATACACCTCAGGCAATTATTCTAACAGAATCACTTTCTGAAAAACTTTTTGGAAAGACAGACCCCATAAACAAAAGCATTATCATTAACGGGGTTTATGGAATTTACCAGGAAAATGGATACCAGGAATTCAAAAACTACACGGTTGCCGGAGTCATAGAAGATTTACCCTCAAATACACATCTGGATTTTTCAGCATTGATCTCTTTAAACCTTTATCCAAATCAAGACCAGGAATTTTCAAACTGGGGACCTGATTTTTACACCTATGTTAAAATCCCATCTTCTAATCAGATTTCTGAACTCAACACCTCTTTAAATTCTATTGAAGAAAAGGGATTCCCGGAATCAGGAATCAGTTTTCACACCATGCCCTTAGAAGATATCCATCTAAAATCGAATTTTATCAATGAATTTAAAGCTAATGGAAGTGAACCCGTTTTATTTCTTTTGGCTGCATTGGCTTTTTTGATTTTAGTAATCGCTGCATGTAATTACATCAATTTTGCGACTGCCCGTGTAATTTTGAGAAACAAAGAAATCGGGGTAAGAAAAATCTTTTGGGCGGGAAAAAGACATCTCTTCAATCAGTTATTTTTTGAGGCGATTTTCATCAATATAATTGCTCTTGGACTTGCAGTTTTATTGATAATTCTGATAAACCCGTTATTGATCAAAATAATCGGCATCGATCTTTTTAAGCAGCTTTTATACTCAACTTCCTGGTATTTAAAAGGTGGAATTTTGGCCATAGCGATTTTATTTTCAGGAATCTATCCTGCCTGGTTGGTTTCAAAAGGTTCCTTTCGGTCAATCACTTCTAAGTCCCAAGTTCGATTACGGATCCAGCGCCCTCTTGTCATTTTTCAATTTGCCATTTCCATCTTCGTCATAGGGTTTACACTGCTAATTGCATCCCAGT
>NZ_JAHEBC010000343.1 GCF_024642405.1 Algoriphagus sp.
CCTAAAAACCAAATCCCAAGTGGAATGACTGAGTCAGACTTCGTAAATGCACAGGTAAGTCAAATGACCAGCCCTTGGATGCAATATTTTATTACTTATAATCCTGCCCCAACATTAGAAAAAGTAAGTTGTCCTGTCTTGGCAATCAACGGGTCTATGGACCTTCAAGTACCAGCCAAAGAAAATCTGGAAGCTATAAAAACTGCTTTACAAAGGGGTGGAAATGAAAATATTACTATAAAAGAACTAACCGGTTTAAATCATCTTTTCCAAGAAAGTAAAACCGGGTTGGTAAGCGAGTATGCTACGATTGAACAAACATTTTCTCCAAAAGCTATGGAAGAAATACTCAGCTGGATCAAAGAGCAAGTAGAGTAAAAGGGATGAATTTATTTCATCCCCTCAAACTGAGATTTTATCTCATTGAATTTTTGCTTCAGTTCTTCAAATCTTTCGTAAGCATCTTGTCCGGGTTTTTGATCAGCCTGCCCTAACATTGAACCTAGATATCTTGCTTGGTCCTTTAACATTGGTTGCATGTATGTGCCTTCAGGAGTCTCCAGTTCGTAATAAATAGCATCTAGCTGACTTTTCTTTGTAGCGATATTTTTGGCTGGATTTTCTTTTTCAAGTGAAAGCTTCAGCGCTTCTTGCTCTTTTTCAATTTTCGAAATCAATTGATCGACTTCATCTTGAAATGTCTGGATTTGAAGAGATAATTCTTCTTGCTCAGAAACATCTTGATCAGAAACCAAGGTTACTCTGGGATCGAGAACTACTTCAAATTCTTTTTCCAATACCTCATCTCCTGCAATAAGTCTTGCCTTATAGGTCCCCGTAGAAACTAATGGACCATTTCCTGTATACGCTCTTTTCGGATCTTTATCCCAACCACCCCGATGTCTCATATTCCAATTGAAATGATTCATCCCTGCTTTATTTGGCAGGCCTTTAGAGGCTGGAGCTTCTGAAAATTCAGTAGACATATTCCTAGTTGTGTCTACCTCTGGTTCTTTAAGCCCATCGGCTACATAAGTATGCACTGTTTGTCCTTTCTCATTGATGATCTCTAGGCGAAGGTCATCCTGCTTTTCCAACAAGTAAAAATCTAAATTAGCTGCAGCTCTTGGATATTCAGGACCATTAGTTTCACTTCTGGCAGATAGAAAATTTCGAATCGCAGGTTTTGTATCAAACAAAACTATGCTTTGAGTTCCAATAGATGTAATTCCTCTCAAGCTGATTAAATTATCTAAAACCCAAAATCCTCTACCCATGGTAGACATCACTAAATCATCCTGATGTATTTTAATATCTGTAATTGGAGTTACCGGAAGATTGCTCTCAAATGCTGTCCAAGTTTCTCCATCGTTCATGGAAATAAATAGTCCAAACTGAGTCCCTGCATATAAAATCCCCTCTTTCTTAGGGTCTTCCCTCATTACCAAGGTTGGAAAATCATTAGGAATCCCATTTGAACCTGTGGTTAACAAAGTCCAAGTCTGACCATAATCCTCAGTTTTATAGATATATGGTTTATCATCTCCCGAAAGATATCTTAATACCGAAACATAAGCTTTTGCAGGATCATGTGGAGATGGCTCCACCGCATCCACTCTTCCGCCTTCTGGCATGTTTGGAGTTACATTTTCCCAAGTTTTACCACCATCTTTTGTGACATGAACAGGGCCGTCATTCGCACCCACCCAAATCAGACCTTCTTGGATTGGAGATTCTCTGATTGCATATATGGTGCTGTAATATTCTTCTCCTGTGACATCTCTAGTAATTGGAGATCCGGGAACAACTTGTTTATCAGGATCAAAAGCAGTGAGGTCGGGTGAGATAATCTCCCATGTTTTTCCATCATCTGTAGTCTTATGTACATATTGGGAAGTATGGTAAATCACATCCGGATTGTGTGGAGAAACGTGAATTGGTGCAACTCTTTGGAATCTGAACTTCAAATCTTTTGGGTTATGCCCGTAAATGTTTGATGCGCCTACATAGTACTGCAACTCCTGACCAGAGGTCTTGTCAAACACACCAAATCTCCCTTTGCAATTGGAATAAACAATATTTGGATTTCCTGGCTTTGGCACGGCTGGTCCTGTTTCACAACCTCCCACATTGATAATATAGGCATTACTACCTGACTGAACGCTCAATGGAGGCATACTTGGTACAGCAATCGCACTATAATTATCCTGCTGACCAGCATAGAGCCAATATGGATATTGATCATCTACCTCCACGGTGTAAAGCTCTGCAGTGGGCTGATTAAATTGAGTAGACCAGCTTTTACCTGAGTTTAAAGTAATATTGGCACCGCCATCATTTGCCTGAATCCAAACAGTGGTGTCATTTGGATTGATCCAAATATCATGGTTATCTCCATGGGGAGTGGAAAGTGATTTCCAGGTTTTACCCCCGTCAAAGGACTGAAGGAAACGAAGCGAATTGTTGTAGACTGTATTGGCATCTTTTGGATTCGCATAAATGTTGGTATAATAGAAAGGTCTATTGGTAAGGTTGGAATTATCTGATACAAACTCCCAACTAGCGCCGCGATCTTCCGATCTATACAAACCTCCTTGATTATCGGAAGCCTCAATATTAGCATAGACTACAGCTGGATCAGCTGGAGAAACTGCAAAATCAATTTTCCCAGTCAAACCCGTCGGTAATCCATTAGTTAACTTATTCCAAGTTTTTCCCCCATCTGTAGTTTTGTAAACTCCTCCTTCAGAAGATCCAGAAGTGATTGTCCAAGGTTTTCTTTCCCCTCTCCAGGCACCGGCATAAATTGTATTTGGATCATCTGGAGCCAACTCTAAATCTGAGACACCCACACTATCCGAATGGTAAAAAACTTTATCCCAGGTTTTTCCTCCATCTACAGTTTTGAAGACACCTCTTTCTTCATTCTTGTCAAAAGCATGACCTATTGCTGCGACATAAACTACATCTGGATTATCGGGATGAATTTCCACCGAACCAATCTGCCCAGCTTCTTTTAGTCCGATAAATTCCCAAGTCTTTCCCTCATCAGTGGATTTATAAACACCTTTTCCCGTAATCACATTGGATCTAAGTCCATCTGAACCAGTTCCCACATAAATGATCTCCGGTTGTTTTTGATAAACGGAAATAGCCCCAATTGAAGGAGTTGGGAAAAATCCATCAGAAATGTTTTCCCATGTAATCCCATAGTCATCCGTTTTCCAAACGCCTCCACCAGTAGCTCCCATATAAAAAAGTGAAGGTTTAGAAGCCACTCCCGCGACGGCAGTTACACGACCACCTCTGAGAGGCCCTACATTTCTGAATTTGTATGAATTTAAGAGTGATGCCAGGTCTTGAGAAAAACCAGAGATACTCAAGAAGAATAAAAAGACGAGGGTCAGCAGCTTTTTTAACATAGGAAATTTCAATTTGAGGCAGAATATAATTGGAATTTGAATTAAAAAACAAGGCAATTATAGGAATGGATTATCAGTTAATATAAACCTGTTTTCTCTACCTATCTATTCCTTGAAGGTTTAAAACTGGAAACTCTGTAATTCTTAATGTGGTACAACCATAAGGGATCAGAATAATTTCTTCAATAGCTTCTAATTTATTTGCATTTAAATTGGTTGGTACCTCGTTGATTTTTTGCCAAGATGGCAATAATCTAGCGTTCACACTTAGTTGAATGGGAGCATTTTCGAGATTCCAGGGATAACTTCCATCCCAAGAATTTTCCTTAACCAAAATGGATTTTTCAAGGTCAGAAAGTGAAGCTTTTTCTATCCCATAGTTCCAAGGGCTTTTTGGATACACCTCCGTAAACTCCCGAAACCTATCATTTCTGTCTTTTATACTTTTCTCATCTTCAATTTTCAAACTGTAAACCAATGGACCTCGCTCGATACTAACCATTCCTTGGTACCAGGTACTCGCCTTTAATTGCATCCCCATTTTCAGCACAATCTGATCTCCATCTTTCCAAGTTCTCTCCAATACTGCAATCCCACCATTGTTTTCAAACTTTA
>NZ_JAHEBC010000344.1 GCF_024642405.1 Algoriphagus sp.
AATCATCGCTTCTGCTCATGATAAGAATATTGTGTACGCGGCCTTTAACAATCACAAACGAGGTGACTTCAAACCCTATCTTCTAAAAAGTACGGATATGGGGAAGAGCTGGGCCACCCTTAAAGCGAATCTCCCTGAAAATGGATCCGTTTATGCCATTGCAGAAGACCCTGTAGTTGCAAGCCTGTTATTTGTTGGGACTGAGTTTGGCTGCTTTACTACCCTCGATGGAGGTCAATATTGGCAAAAGTTATCAAAAGGACTACCCACCATCGCAGTACGGGACATCAACATTCAGGAAAGAGAAAAAGACCTGATTTTGGGTACTTTTGGAAGGGGATTTTATATCCTAGATGATTACTCAGCATTACGAGAACTTTCAAATGAGCTTTTGGAAAAGGAAGCGCATATTTTCCCTATTTCAGAAGCTTTGCAATATGAGCCGTATAGTCCAATTGCGGCAAGCAAAACCATCTCATGGCTGGGTCCAAAGGGATTTCAAGGGGAGACGTACTACTTGGGCGAAAATCCTCCATTTGGAGCTGCTTTTACTTATTTTCTTAAGGAGAAATATCCTACGCTTGAAAGTGAGCGAAAGAAAACTGAAGAAGAGAAAAGGAAAGCCGGTGAGACCGTATATTATCCGAGCTATGATCAACTATTGGCAGAGAAAGAGGAAGAAAAACCCTTTCTGATTTTTACCATAAAAGATGTAAATGGTGAGGTGGTCAATGAGATCAGAAGTGGTGCGACAGAAGGAATTAATCGAGTATACTGGGATTTAAAATATCCTGCCATCGACCAGTTGAATACAAATCTCGCAGATCCCATGAAAGATTTCCCATCAGGAATTATGGTGTTACCTGGAACCTATACCGTAGAGCTAGCAAAGAGTATCAATGGTGAAATAACTGAACTCGCGGAAGAGGTATCCTTCGAGGTAAAAACGCTTGACAACCAAACTGTTCCAACGGCAGACCCTGCAGCGATGCTCGCATTTCATCAGCAGCTGATGGAACTTTCCAAATCAGCAAATGGTGCGAGAAGTTCATATAATCAGTTGCGGGAAGCTTTGAAATATTACCAGGCGGCAGCAAGAGTAGTAAAGAGTGCTTCTTTGGACGAAAAAATTGATGCCCTAGAAAATACCTTGGACGAGATTGAAATTACCATGTATGGAGATCCTATTAAAAGTCAGCTAGAAATCGACCAGGTTCCCTCACTAATAAGTCGGGTAAATACAGCAGTTTATTCTGGATCTACAAGCTTAACTGATCCCACTACAACCTCGAAAGAGGTGAAAAGAATTGCGGAGAAATATTTGAATCCGGTTATCTCAAGTCTGAAAGAACTGATAGAGGTCAATGTGCCAGCCATCAATGCGGAGCTTGACGCGAATCAAGCCCCTTGGACACCAGGAAGAATAATAGAGATAAAGAATTAGGTTGAGGTTTCTGAATTTAGCTTTTCTCCTGCAGGAGTGATGTCTCAATTTAAAATTGGAAGATCAATGAAACATTATATGGACAAATCCCGATTACAACCAAAAGAATCTCCCCAAGCGCATAGATCAGGTATCTGGTAACACGATTTTCTGCAAGAAGCCTTTGGCGGATTTTTCTGAAAAAACTAATCATGGATAAACGATTTGATTTCTTCCTGCAGGGATTTTATTTGGGCTGATCGAAGTTCCAACTCGTTGGTCATATTAAAAGACCTTCCGAGATCACCTATAAGATAGGACTCAAACTCCGTTTTTTGTAAAAAGGCATCGATTTCCTTCTGTGTAGCAAGCTTTCGTTGATCTGGGATGGAGTCCAATAAGGAATAAAAACCCTTGTTTCCCTCACTGGTAAGTACTTGTTGGGATGTAGATGAATTTAAAAAATCATTTGGAACTGAAGACATTAACGGCTCAAAGGAGGATTCTAAAAAACGGAGAGTAGCGGTAAGGACATCTTCTATTTGCTTAAAATTGGAATAGTATTCCACGAGTTTTTTAAGGAGCTCTTTATTGGAATATTTTTCAAAGGCTCCCCCACTTTTAGCTGCTTCATAGGTTGCATCAAAGCTGATCGCGGACTCATTGTAATATAGGGGCTCGGTATGTCTTCCAAATTCTGAAGGGCTTACCCCAAGACTTGGATCTCTTACATGAGTGAGTAACCAGCTCAGATTATCGATCCGGGATTGGTAAAACTTGGAAAGTTGATCTAGCTTTTTTTGATCATTTTCCAAGTCATCCAAAATGGTTTGGTAGAAGGTTTGTTCACTCAGTCGATGTTGCTTTTCTTCTTTCCATGTATTCATTTGCAGTGCAATAAGAATACCTATGGTCACCAATAGAATCTCCCCAAGTGCGTAAATCAAATATCGAGTGACCCGATTTTCAGTAAGAAGCTGTTGGCGGATTTTGCGGAAGATTGAGATCATGGCATTAATTGAGGCAATTATTGTTTTCCAGACAGTTGATTCGATCAAGAATTTTGAAGTAGTATTCTCTATACTCTAGTAGGCCTCCAGCAAATTTTTTATTAGCGAGACTCCAAAACTGTATTCCGGCTATTACCTCTCCTTGTCCAATCATCCGATCATAATCAAGACTCATAGTTTGGGTGGTGTCTCCATTGGTAATAAAGGTTTTTTGAATTCTGTAGGGCTGAAAAAGGTTAACATCTGCGGTCGACAAATCTCTCCAATAATTCAGTGTTTGGATAGTGATGGTATTGAAGCTTGCGGCTTCGTCTAGAATTTCTCTCAACTTTATATCCGAAAGAATACTCAAAGAGCCAGAGGAAACCAACTCTGAATAAGCTGAATTTCTCAATCTCCAAGCACTGATAAAAAAGGGGGCTGCAGGAATGCTTAGCTGTTCATTCTTTGGAGTTGCGTTACTTAGAAAGGAGGCAACAGAGTCAAGATTGGATGCATTCCCTTGATAAAAGTTGATTTGATTATCAAGAATATCAATATTCCATAATGCTTCTTCTTCTATTCGATCTAGGTATAATTTTTCCTTTTCTCGAATTTTTAAGTTTTCATTCCAGTTATTTACCTGAAGTGCAATCAAAATACCGATCACCACCAAAAAAATCTCACCCAAGGCATAGACTAGATACCGGGTGATTCGGTTTTGAGTAAGGAGTTTTTGGCGAATTTTTCTGTACAGGGTGATCATTTTATTTTTCTTTAAGAGCTCCCTCAGAATTTAAATATTCACTTATATCCTCAATCAGTTTTTCTCCCCTAATTCGGCTACTTTCAAATCGTATTTTAAAATTTTGAAAGATGTAAATTTTTCCCATTAGTATATTTTGATAATCTGGATCATTGATCATGCCTTCATAATCCTTAGGAGAAAAAGGTTGCATAAAATTTCCCTGAGACACACCTCTATTTGTATGTTTTCTAAAAAAAGGAAGCCATTCGGATTTCCAAAACTCATCAAAATCAATTCGGTAAAGTTCATTTCCAAAATCCCACCATCTATAATAATTGCTTATTGACTGTATTAAATCTTTACTTCGAATAATATCAATTCCTACAGATTCGATACTTCTCATTGCAGAATATCTATAATTCGCCAATGTGGCTTTGTCTGCAGAAGCAAGCGCTTCATCGAATGCGATTCCGGGTGGAGGCGGGTTTCTCAATACATTTAAATATTTTAAAATGGTGTCAGAAAGTGATAATTGGAATTCTAGCATTACCAGATCCTCTCTGAGGTCTTTGGTTAGCTCATTTAATAATTCTCTTTCTTTAATTTTGCTTTTTCTGTCCTCGTTCCAATTATTGATACTGACTGCTATTAGGATTCCAATTACTACCAGAAATATCTCACCTAGGGCATAAACCAAGTAGCGAGTTACCCGATTTTGGGAGAGAAGTTTTTGGCGGATTTTTCTAAAAAATGAGATCATGTTTAAGCTAGTTTTTTAACTCATTATCAATAAGTTGCAAAATAAGGATGTTTAACTCTTTTACCTGATATAATTCCATCAGAGCGTCATTCATATGACTGTATCGTTCTGA
>NZ_JAHEBC010000345.1 GCF_024642405.1 Algoriphagus sp.
AGTATATAAATCATAGACAATTTCATCCCCCTTCAGGTCTGCAAACTCTCTGGCAACTTTGTATAATTCGTATGCTTGTTCTGAGTTGGTTTGGTAGAAGGATTTGGGTCCGATTCGGAATTTTAATCCTTCCATCTCCTCTTCGATGTAGGGCAATCCGGCATAAGTAACCAACTCCAAATCATGAAATGTCTCGTTTCCTTTGGTATTGATCACATAAAGAAGTGAAGTGATTTCTGGGAATTTTACTTTCAAAAACTCCATCACTTTATCTATGGATTCTGATTCTGATTCGCCGAACTGAACAATAACCATAGTCTGTCCAGTGCTTGTGGTACGGATGATCAAGTTTCTTAGAAGCCCAACTTGATTTCGGATATCATAAAATGAGAGTTTGTTTTCTAAAGCAAAATCTCTCAATTCATTTCGGACATCATTAGAAATACCTCCTTGGAGATAGCAATGATCAACATCCACTATTTTGTCAAACATCTTTGGAATGTGAAAGCCTAATGCATTTCTTTCAAATTCCTCTTCTGATCGGATTTGATCTAGAGTAAGCCATTTTTTGTTGCTGAAAGTAAAGTCGAGTTTATTTCTATAATATTTTATTTTTTCAGAACCCAGAATAGGCATAACTTCAGGAATTTCCACTTTCGCAATGCGTTCAAATTGATCGACTACTTGTTGTCGCTTGTAGTTTTTTTGCAAATCATAATTGATATGTTGCCACTTACAACCACCACAAGTTCCGAAATGGGAACAAAAAGGATCAATTCTGTCTTTAGAGTATTGATGAAAGGTGACAGGATTCCCTTCCATGAACGAACTTTTGCCTTTTGTGATTCGTACATCTACCACGTCTCCAGGAGCAACACCAGACACAAAAACTACTTTTCCATCATGATGTCCAACACATTTTCCTTCCGAAGCGATACGCTCTATTTCAAGATTGGAGACAATTTTATTTTTCATTTTCCTCGACATGGGCGCAAAATTAGGGAAAAACGAAAGGGAGAAGAAAAACCTTACAGAAAAGGTGCTATGTTCCCATCATTTTTTTTGTTTTAACTATCTTTGTGACATCATAAACGCATGAAATTTAAGAACAAAGTCGTCATCATTACAGGAGCTACTTCAGGAATTGGAGCTGCATGCGCCTATGCATTTGGCAGTGAAGGAGCTAGAATCGCCATTACAGGCAGAAATCCTGAGAAATTGGAGGTTGAAAGAAAAATTTTAGACGATGCTGGGATTGAAGTTATTGCGATTTTGTCAGATTCTGGTTCTGAAATAGATAACCAAAAAATGGCAGATGAGGTCCTATCAAAATTCGGAAGGATTGATATTCTGATAAATAATGCTGGAATTTCGATGAGAGCGTTGTTTCAAGATCTCGATTTAGAGGTTTTCAAAAAGGTTATGGATACTAATTTTTGGGGGACTGTTTATGCAACCAAATATTGTTTGCCCTCAATTATGAAAAATAAAGGATCCATTGTTGGCATTTCTTCAATCAACGGATTTAGAGGTACACCGGCAAGGACAGCCTATACGGCAAGTAAGTATGCGATGAACGGCTTTTTCGAATCACTTAGGACGGAGGTAATGCATGAGGGAGTTCACGTATTGGTTGCTTCTCCTGGATTTACAGCTTCCAATATTCGAAATAATGCCTTAACTGCAAATGGGGCTTCTCAAGGCGAATCTCCCCGAGATGAATCAAATATGATGTCCCCAGGAGATGTGGCTGAGGCCATTGTGAAAGCTACTTTAAAGAGAAAAAGAGATTTGGTCTTAACTTCCCAAGGCAAGCTTGTAGTTTTTTTAAATAAATGGATTCCGGGGATTATGGATGGAATTGTGTACAGAGAAATGGCTAAGGAACCTGATTCGCCCATCAAATAGATGTCAGAATCGATCTTTCAAAACTATCTGAACAGATTGACGGACTTGTCTTCAAAAAATAAGTCCTTATACATTCCCAAAATTGAAGGAAGTGGATTCATAGATTTGTTCGAGTTTGATTTTTTGAATAATGAGCCCTCCTTTGAAATATTGCAAAAGCTTATCCAAGGCAAAAAGAAAATCCCCTTAATTCCGGAGTCAGATCCACGTCAGGCTAGCATCAACACCCTTTCTAAAGCTCTTTCAAGACTTGATTTTCGAGATCAACTTACCCAGGAAGAAACTGGAGATCATGCACTATTTCTTTCTTGGCTTTTTGTGGAGGGCAAAATGATCAATGGCCAAGTCCTTAGAGCTCCATTATTGATCCATTCAGTTACAATCAAAAAAGAACAGGAAACCTGGATCTTGGTTCCGGAAGGCTCATGGCAGTTGAATCCAGTATTCCTCTTGGCATATAGATTAGCTTATAAAAAAGAATTTGAGTCGGAAATCTTAGAAGATGAACTGAATTCCTTTTCTAAAGATCCAACTGAATTTAGGACTCAGTTAAGCAGATTCATCCAAGATCTGTTTGCTATTCAAGTTAGCTCATCTCTTTTTGAGAATAGAATTGATCGATTTCCTAATTCTCAAAAATCATTGGATAAATCTAATTTTGCCGATGGGAAAATAAGTTTGAAAAACTATTCACTTTTGGGACAGTATTCTCATAGAGGAAGTTTCCTGATTAAAGAATATGAAGCCTTATTGGGGAAGACACACCATCCAAATCTGGAAGAATTTTTCCAGGAAAAATTTTTATTCCCTCAAGAAATACCGATTCCAAAAGAAGATAAATTATTTCCGATTTTCCCTTTAGATGCTTCTCAAGAACATGTATTGCACTCTGTAAGACAAGGAAAAAGTCTGGTAGTGGAAGGTCCTCCTGGAACAGGAAAATCCCAATTGATTGCCAATTTGGTATCAGATTATATTGCAAGGGGGAAAAAAGTATTGGTTGTTTCCCAAAAAAGAGCTGCTTTAGATGTTGTCTTTGAACGGATGAAGAAAGTAGGATTTGGAGAGTTTTTGGGGTTGGTACATGATTATAAGGTAGATCAGAAGTCCTTATTTTTAAAAATCAAATCTCAAATTGATTCTATTGAGAGTTACCAAGAACTAAATCGAGGAATAGATTCCATGTTTCTTGAAAGGGAGATTTTAGGATATTCTAAAACTATCAAAAGACTATCAGAAAAATTTGAAGAATTGCGGGATTCATTGATTGATAGCTCAGCAGCGGGGATCCCTATTAAAGCGATGTACCTTCAAGCAAATATGACTGGAGAAACCATAGATTCTCCACTGCTTGTTCATTTAAACTGGGAAGAAGCACAGACTTTTAAAAAAGAGTTTCAAATTTTTAAAGCATATAAATCAAAATTTGAAGGAACATTTTGGGAGAAGAGAGTTTCCTTTTCACATCTTAAACCAGTTAATTTTCCTCAGATCGTTCAAGCGATAGAAGAAATAGAAACTTATGATTTAAATAGTGCTCCAAATGCTTGGAATAAAATTTTTTTAATCGAGGAAAAAAAGATTTTGCTTAATCAAGAGGGGTTTAGCAAGGAAATGCAAAATTCCTTGGATGATTTCAAGTCTCTTGCAAACCCTGGTCTAGCCTTGGAAATCACTTTTGATCCAAAGAAAAGGAAGGTATTGAATAAGGTTCAAAAATTAATTTCAGCTGCAACAAAAAAACTACAGACTCTAGATTTTCAAATCCCTCATGATATCACTTCTTTAAAAGTAGATCAGATGGAGCTTGAAAATCAGCTAAAATCTTGGTTTGCCCCAATCTTACTCCCTTTGAAAAAGAAACGCTTCTCTAATTTTTCTAAATGGTTGGAATTAAATGGGAAGAAATTTACTCCAAAAAACATTGAAAAAGCTCTTGAAGAATTTGAAATCATTCAGGGAATTGTGGATGAAATGAATAAGTTGAATGACTTTACCAACTTAGATTTTTCAATATCCCATCTCGAGAGTTTAAAGAATGAGGTAAATGAGGTCTTGGTATGGCTTTCAAATATGGAAACCTTAAAAAGAATTATTGGGATTTTAGATCTTAATAGCC
>NZ_JAHEBC010000079.1 GCF_024642405.1 Algoriphagus sp.
TTTGTAATCGCTTGTGAAACAAAAAAAGAAGAGACAGAAATAGGTTTAGAGAATAAAACCAATATTATTTTCATCTTGGCAGATGACTTAGGATATGGGGATTTAGGCTTTTTAGGCCAAGAATATATAGAGACACCCAATATTGATCGGTTGGCGAGAGAAGGGATGTTCTTTTCCAATTTCTATTCGGGGTCTACTGTCTGTGCTCCTTCCAGATCTTCATTTTTGACAGGATTGCATACAGGGCATACACCGATTAGAGGCAACTCTGAAGTTCAGCCTGAAGGTCAATTACCCATGCCTGATTCAGTGATGACTGTAGGGAAGGCTTTACAAAACGAAGGCTATACTACAGGGGCATTTGGTAAGTGGGGTTTAGGGTTTATAGGATCGACAGGAGAACCGGTTAATCAAGGATTTAATGAGTTTTTCGGATATAACTGCCAACGATATGCTCACCGCTATTACCCAGCATATTTATGGCATAATGATCAAAAAATTGATTTGCCTGGAAATGATTGGACGACTACCGGAGACTATGCTCCAGATATCATTCAGGAAAAGACATTAGCTTTTATAGATGATAACAAAGACAAGCCTTTTTTCTTGTTTATGCCTATTGTCACTCCACATGCGGAGTTAGCTGCTCCTGAGGATGAACTAATGGTGAAGTATAAGGCTATGTTTCCAGAGGAAAAGCCATATGTAGGAGGGCCAGGTGCTGATTATGGGCCTGATATGAGGATTCCTGGCTATCAATCCCAACCATATCCGCATGCTACTTTTGCGGCGATGGTAGAAAGAATCGATCGATATGTAGGTGAAGTCTTAGATAAATTGGAGGAGAATGGACTTTCTGAAAATACATTGATCATATTTTCTTCAGACAACGGAGCACATCGTGAAGGAGGAGCAGATCCTGAGTTTTTTGATAGTAATGGCCCATTTCGAGGATTTAAAAGGGATTTGTATGAGGGAGGAGTCAGAGCTCCTATGATTGCTTGGTGGCCAAATAAAATCAAGGCAGGTACTACTTCAGATCATGTGGCAGCTTTTTGGGATCTGTTACCAACGTTTGCTGAAGTCGCTGGAAATAAAATATCCGAAAGCATTGACGGGATTTCATTTTTTCCTACCCTAGTAGGAGCCGGAGAGCAAAAAGAACACGAGTATTTATATTGGGAATTTCATGAGCAAGGCGGGAAGCAAGCGATTCGACAAGGAAATTGGAAAGCAGTAAAACTGGAAGTATTTCAAAGTGAAACCCCTAAGTTTGAACTTTATGATTTGAGCAAGGATCTTGGAGAAAATCAAAACTTAGCCTCTCAATATCCTGATAAGGTCAAAGAAATGGAGAAATTAATGGAGGATTCTCATATTCGGAATCCGATATTTTCATTTTACAGGAGCGAAAAAGAAGCAGCAAAAGAATAAATAATTATTCATTCAATTTGGTTGGTTTTAGAAAAGATTAAAAAATAAGTTTGATTAATTACAGAGGAAAAAATGAATGAAAGGAAAATATGATTTTTCTCATTTTACTCTTAAAACATGCTTTTTTTTGACCACTGGTGTTATTCCACAATAAAAAAAATAGAATATTGCCTTACATTTAAAAGGCCCTTTTAATCATTCGAAATTGATTGTTCGATATGTCTACCCCAAACAAAGTAAACCCAATTTCATCAATCATACTTTCAGCCCTTACTGACCAAGTAGAGGAAAAATCCATTGTTTGGTTAGCTCAAAAGAGAGAGAAAATTTTATTGTCCGGAAAGGAAATGGATTTCTTTATAGCTTTTAGCCAAGCTTCAAGATTTTTTAAAAACAATTCATTTAAACTGAGTGATGATCAATTTCAAGAAACTCAATCTTTTTGTGATGGTTTGAGAATGGATTTATGGACTCAATTGCAAGCTGCTCGGGTTTATTTGCTTTTGCAATATCTTGCCCCAAACCCTGATTCTTGGAGGGAAACATTGCAAAAACTATTTGAAACTGGTGATATGCTTGAAATTGAGGCTTTGTATTCTGCATTACCGGTAATGCCTTTTCAGGATGAAATGGTAGGAAGAGCTCGGGAAGGATTAAGGACAAATATTACATCGGTTTTTGATGCTGTTGCTTTAAATAATCCATATCCTTCAAAATACTTTGATGAGAGTGCCTGGAATCAAATGGTGGTAAAAGCAATCTTTATGCAAAGACCATTATTTAAAATCCAGAATGCTGAATCTCGATCCAATAAAGAACTGGCAAATATTATTATTGATTTTGCCCATGAAAGATGGGCTGCTGGAAGGAATGTTATTTTGGAAGTGTGGAGGTTTGTTGGGCCCTTCATTAATTCGGAAAACTTCAAGGATATTGAGCGAGTGACAAAATCAAATGATGAGCTGGAAAGAAATGCTGCTTTATTGGCTTGTAGTATGAGTGATTTCCCCGAAGCGAAGAAATTATTGAGAAGTTATCCAGAAATTGAGAGTAAAATAAATTCAGGAGTGCTAAACTGGGATTGGATTGGTGAGCAGGCTTTGGCTCTGGCATAATTCAAATTTCTTTAGCGATTTAATATTTTGAGAACCCCAAATTTACCAAAGATGGAAATGTTTATTGATCCACATATACACGTTACTTCAAGAACTACCGATGACTATGAAGCCATGCGAAAAGCTGGCATAGTAGCTATCATAGAACCCGCTTTTTGGCTTGGACAACCTAGAACAGAAGCTGCCAGTTTTAAAGATTACTTCAGTAGTTTGGTTGGGTGGGAAAGATTTCGTGCCAAGCAATTCGGTATTGTACACTATTGTACAATTGGCCTGAATTCTAAAGAAGCTAATAATGAGCCATTAGCTGAGCAAGTCATGGAACTTCTTCCTTTGTACGCAGGGAAGCAGGGAGTAGTAGCGATTGGAGAGATTGGTTACGATGATCAAACTGCAGCAGAGGATAAATTTTATAGACTCCAACTTGATCTTGCAAAGGAAATGGATCTTCCGGTAATGATTCATACACCCCACAGAGATAAGAAAAAAGGAACTACAAAAAGCATGGACGTGAGTGAGGAACATGGCTTGGCTCCAAATATGGTAATCGTGGATCATAACAATGAGGAAACTGTGAAAGAGGTTCTGGATCGTGGTTATTGGGCAGCATTTACCATTTACCCACATACCAAAATGGGAAGTGAACGAATGGTGGAAATTGTAAAACAATATGGTCCCGAAAGAATCATTGTTGATTCGGCTGCTGATTGGGGAATTTCGGATCCTTTGGCAGTACCGAAAACAGCAGCATTGATGAGAAAAATGGGGATTCCAGAGGAACATATAAGAATGACCTGCTATCAAAACGCATTAACTGCATATTCTCAAAGTGGTCAAATGGACGAGTTGGATTGGTTAAACGCAGAACCTATTGATCAGACTAAAAAAATGTCAGGGAATTCGGTGTTGAGAGGTGGGCAAGTTCCCCGCGTGGAAGGACCTAGTGATCGAGTGGAAAATTAATTCATGATTAGAACCAAGTTATTTGCTCATTTGCAGCTTACAAGGCCCGCAAATGTTGTAACCGCTATAGCTGATATTTTAGCAGGTTTTGCAATAGCGGGAATGGGAATTTATTTGACTTCCTTTTCCAATTCTGAAAGTTATCTTTTTGATTTAGCTTGGTTAGTTTTAGCTACGATAGGTTTATATGCTGGAGGAGTTGCTTTAAATGATGTTTTTGATGCTGATTTAGATGCATTAGAAAGGCCAGAGAGACCAATACCAAGTGGAAGGGCCTCCATGAAAAGTGCGTCCATCATGGCATTTTTACTGCTTTTGTTGGGAATCCTTGCAGCTGCTCAAGTTTCTAATACTTCCGCATTGATTGCTTTGGGAGTTGCTCTTTGCGCTGTTCTTTATGATTACTGGGGAAAGCATCAGAATTTTTTTGGCCCAATCAATATGGGGCTATGCCGAGCCGGGAATTTACTTCTTGGGGTAAGTGTGGTTCCTGAATTAGTAGAAAAATTTGCTTTTATGGGCTTGATTCCATTGGTTTTTGTGGCAGCAATTACCATGATCAGCAGGGGAGAAGTACATGGCAAAAATCGTACAGCACTTTTTGGAGGAGTTGGATTGTATCTAATTATTATAGGATCCTTGATAGGAATAGCATTTGTTTATGGAGAAAAGCCATTTGAAATCATTCCATTTATACTTCTTTTTGCTTTCATGATTTTTCCGCCTTTAATAAAAGCGATTCAGAAACAAGAACCAAAACTGATTGGGAAAGCTGTTAAAGCTGCTGTGATTTCCTTAATAATATTGAATGCATCAATTTCAGCTGCCTTTGCGGGATGGTTTTATGGTTTATTGGTCTTAGTCTTATTACCCATTTCTCTGTGGTTAGCTAGAAAATTTGCAGTGACTTAAGCCTTTCTAATTTGTAAAGCAATAAATTGCATTGCGAAAGAACCTTTTGCCCCTGTTTTAGATTGAGTAATTGATGAAAAGAAGAATAGAACAATCATTTGCAGTTCCTTATACTTATCCGGTGATTTTCTCCGAAAACATATTCAATATTGGAGATCCAACGCTTGCAGAATTGTTAGACAATGGTAAAGGAGGAAAAGCCTTTTTTGTGCTTGATAGTGGCGTTCATGAAACCCATCCGGATTTGGTTGACAAGATTAAATCCTATGCAGAAACTCATCAAGCTCAGTTTAAGCTATGTGCAGAACCTTTGATTGTTCCTGGAGGTGAGGCCTCTAAAAATGATCCTCAGTATTATCAAAAAGTAGTTGAGGCAACCCATTTATACGGGATTGATAGACATTCATACATCGTAGCTATTGGCGGTGGAGCAGTTTTGGATATGGTAGGATTTGCAGCCGCAGTATCGCATAGAGGTATTCGCCTTATAAGGATTCCAACTACAGTGCTATCTCAAAATGATTCGGCTGTTGGAGTGAAAAATGGGATTAATTCTTTCGGGAAGAAAAACTATTTAGGAACATTTGTGCCTCCATATGCAGTATTAAATGATTTCAATTTCTTAAAGACATTAGATAATCGAGATTGGAGATCAGGTATTTCTGAAGCGATTAAAGTAGCCTTGATTAAAGACATAGATTTTTTTGAATGGATTGAGGAACATGCTTCAGCTTTGGCAAACCGAGAAATGGAACCTATGCAAGAGTTGATCGTGAGATGTGCTCAGATGCATTTGGATCACATCGCGGGGAAAGATCCATTCGAAATGGGTTCCTCCAGGCCTTTGGATTTTGGCCATTGGGCGGCTCATAAGATGGAACATCTCAGTGGATACGAAATCAGACATGGGGAAGCGGTTTCGATTGGTATCGCACTGGATTCAACCTATTCTTATTTAAAAGGAATGATTTCAGCTACTGAATTAGACAGAATCATATCCGTCATAGCATCTTTGGGATTTCAGTTGTATCATCCGGTTCTATCTGGAGAAATGCTTTTGAAAGGATTGGAAGAATTCCGAGAGCACTTAGGAGGCCAATTGACGATTATGTTGTTGGCTAAACTTGGAAAGGGTCAGGAAGTCCACGAAATGGATCAAGCTCTGATTCTTACTGCTGTAGAAAAATTGAAATCATTTCAATCAGATCGATTGATTATCAATTGATATAAACTAAAAATTCTCAGAAATCACTGAATTATCATTATGCGGATTGAAGGAAAACACCTGTCTTATTGTACCAATATTCACCCTGGAGAAAGCTGGAAAGAAACCTTCGAAAACCTTAAAAAATACATTCCAAATATTAAATCAAGCCTTTCTCCTGAACAGGATTTTGGTATTGGGCTAAGACTTTCGAATGAAGCTAGTCTTGTGCTTCAAAGGCCAGAAGAGTTAAAGATTTTTAAAACTTGGCTGAAGGATCAAAAGGCTTATGTTTTTACGATGAATGGTTTTCCATATGGAGGCTTTCATGGGCAAGTTGTAAAAGATAAGGTTCACGCTCCAGATTGGACTACAAAAGAAAGACGGGATTATACCATTAGACTATTTGAAATTCTTGCAGATTTGCTGCCCGATAAAATGGAAGGAGGGATTTCTACCTCACCGCTCTCATATAGATTTTGGTTTTCTAATCAACAAGAATTGGATCGGGCTATCACTCTCTCCACCACTCATTTGGTTCAGGTAGTTGCCAAATTGATAGAAATAAAGCAAAAGACGGGTAAAGTTCTTCACTTGGATATAGAGCCAGAACCAGACGGAATCCTTGAAAATACAGCAGAAATGTTGTCATTTTTTAAAGACTGGTTAATTCCCATGGGTAGCAGGGATTTGATGGATTCTCTTCAAATGAGTCAAGAAGATGCCGAGTCTGCGATCAAAGAACATATCAGACTGTGTTATGATGTTTGTCATTTTGCTTTGGTTTATGAAAAGCCAGCTGAAGTGTTTCAAGCTATGGAAGCAGCAGGAATTAAAATTGGAAAAATTCAAATCTCTGCTGCATTGAAACTGTCTATTCCAGATTCGAGTGAAGAAAGAGAAGTTATCCTTAAGACCCTTGAACCCTTTGCTGAGTCAACTTACCTGCATCAGGTAATCGGTAGAAACTCAGAAGGCCAATTAGAATCCTATCGAGATTTGGATCAGGCTTTGCAACAATTGGAAGAAACCGAACAAGAAGAGTGGCGTATTCACTTTCATGTTCCGGTTTTCTTATCAGATTATGGTCAAGTGGCTTCTACTCAATCTGATATTTTGGAAGTTTTGGAATATCTCAAATCCAAAAATGTCACAAATCATCTGGAAGTAGAAACCTATACCTGGGATGTGCTTCCAAAAGGAATGAATATTGATATTCAGAGTTCTATTATCCGGGAACTTTCTTGGGTCTCTGATAACATGAAAAAATGATGAAAAAGACAGTAGTAATTGATGTTGTTGCTTTATCGCAAAGATTAATAGGAGAACATACTCCTTTTTTAAAAAAGTGGACTTCAAAAGGTCATAAGGCTTCCATCAATCCTGTTTTACCCGCAGTAACTACTTCCGCACAAACCACCTACTTGACAGGAAAATGGCCTACAGACCATGGAATAGTGGGGAATGGATGGTACTTTAAAGACGAGTGCGAAATCAAATTTTGGAGACAGTCAAATAAGCTGGTTCAGGCTAAAAATATATGGGATCTTGCCAAGGAGAAAGATCCTGAATTTACTGTCTCGAATATGTTTTGGTGGTACAATATGTACTCAACTGCGGACTATCAGGTGACACCCAGGCCACTATATCCTTCAGACGGAAGAAAGATCCCCGATTGTCATTCTTATCCTATGGATTTAAGGGATAGGTTACAAGAAGAACTGGGGCAGTTTCCTTTATTTTCTTTTTGGGGACCAAATACAAGCATAAAAGCCACACAATGGATTGCTGATGCATCCAAGAAAGTCGATGAGTGGAAAAACCCTACATTGACTTTAATCTATCTTCCTCACCTTGATTATGGACTACAAAAGTATGGGATTGATTTTTCAAAAATCTCTAAAGATTTAAGTGAAATCGATAAGGTCTGTGAGGATTTGATAACCTATTATGAAAGACAGGGAGCTGAAGTGATTTTGCTTTCCGAATATGGAATTACCTCGGTGAATAACCCAGTGCATCTCAATCGTATTTTTAGGAAGGCTGGACTGATTCAAGTCAAAAATGAATTGGGATTGGAGACTTTAGATGCGGGTACAAGTCGAGCGTTCGCTGTGGTAGATCATCAATTGGCTCATATTCATGTGAAAGATAAAAGTGATTTAGCTCTGGTTAAAAAACTTTTGGAAGAAACGCCAGGGATAGAACTTATTTTGGATGAAGAGGGTAAGAAGAAATATCATTTAGATCACAAACGCTCAGGAGATTTGGTAGTTGTTGCAGATAAAAACTCATGGTTTACTTATTATTTCTGGCTAGATGATTCTAAAGCTCCAGATTATGCAAGATGCGTCGCGATTCATCAAAAACCTGGATATGACCCGGTGGAGTTGTTCCTTAATCCAGAGATTAAGTTACCAATGGCCAAGGTGGGAATGAAAGTCTTAAAGAAGAAATTGGGATTTAGGTATCTAATGGATGTGATTCCATTGGACGCAACGCTCGTTAAGGGAGCTCATGGAAGGATTCCTGAAGACAGTTTGGATCATCCTGTTTTCTTTACAAATGATAAATCCCTTACGGAAGAGAAACATATTGACCCCACCGAAATTCAAGGGTTGATTTTGAAAAAGATTTTCAGCTAAGAATGCTTTTGTAAGTCCCTTCTATTCGGTTTAACTGAATAAAAAAAGCCATCCGCATTTGCAGATGGCTTTTACATTGGGTAATAAGATTAGTTTTATTTTGCGTTAAAGGTCATTCCAGAAACGATAAAAGTACCGGCACCACCGTCATTTTTAGGTTTAGTAATTACGAAGATTTTATGAAGATTTCCATCTGCAGTCCCTGTTATTGGAATTGTAAATGGAGCGAAACTTGGAGCTCCCTCAGGTCCATTTGAAGCAGGTTGACTAAAAGTACTTGATCCTACCAGATCACCTGTTGGGCTATCCAATCGCAATTCAAAATCATATTGATCACCTAGGGATCCCATAGTAACAGAAATAGCTGTTACTGAGCCAACCCCAGTTAAGTCTATTCCCTCAATTGCAAATGAAGCTTCATTCTTTGGAACCATCACCAAATTATTTCCATCAAAACTCATGCTACTGTACCCGCCTTCATAATCTGTAGTAGTTCCCATATCAATGGTATTACCTTTCAGTAGCAAAGTAGTTGAACCAGTCAAAGGTTTGATGTTTTCGCCTCCTTGATCCGTATAAGAAGCATTCAGCATCAAGACACCATTTGGTACTGCTTTCTTACCCATGGTAGCATCGATACTTCCTGAAGCCGGAAGAGAAGGAGTATTCACTTGATCTAATGAAAGGATATACGCTACCAAAGCATTAAGATCAGAATTTTTTAAATCAGGATTTGCTGGCATTGCAGTTTCACCCCAGACGCCCCCGCCTCCGTTTTTGATTTTATTTTTCAGGTAATCAAGATCTCTTTGGTTGTATTTTTTGGCAACATCAATATAAGAAGGTCCAACAGATGCCTCAGCTTCTTTGTGGCATGTCTTACAAGTTAAGGTGGTAAAGAGAGATTTACCTAACATTGCCTCAGTCATTACTTTGTGGCCCATATCAGACTCTGCCTGATCAAGACCTTCGATATAATCAGCAGAAACATAGAGCGTGCTCAAATCATTTGCAGCATCTGGATGATCTGCATCTGAAACGCTTACTTCATAGGAAACTTTCTTTCCTGGGAAATAGAAGGACTTATTACCATCAATCTTGATGGAGACCTCAGGGGCAATATTACCAGAATAAACACTTTCAGTGGCACTGGTTCCAGTCAATCCAGCTGGATCTTTTGCTGTGACTTTCACCTCATACTCACCAACACTGTTAAATGTATGAGTGAGTGTTGGGGTATCTGTGTTTTTTGTTTCACCTTTTCCTAAGTCCCAAGTATAGGTCAATGCATCATTTTCAGGATCTGAAGATTTTGCAGTAAAAGTCACTGTAAGAGGATTGGTTCCAGAAGTTTTGTCAGCACTAATAGTGGCAACTACTGGAGCTCTGTTACCTCCATTAAAGTCAATTCTAGATAATCCAGCATCAGGATTTTTGGAGAACCAACCGTTTCCATATTCCAATATATAAATTCTGCCATCTGGGCCCATTTCCATATCAATCAAAGAATTAAACTTTGTGTTTGGCATAAATGCCTCCATCTTGTCAAAATCACCATTCTCTTTGATAGATACAGCTTTTACCCAACCTCTGATCCAGTCATAAATAAAGATTTTGCCATCGTAATAATCTGGAAACTTAGTATCTGCAGTGTACATATCAGAGTAATAAACAGGTCCTGCCATAGCATTTCTACCCCCAGTTCCTACAGAAGGAAATTCTTCTGAAACTGCATATGGGTACCAGATAAATGCGGGTGCAAGTGCTGGCAAATCTTTGATACCTGTATTGTTTACTGAATTATTCTGAGGTCCATTTGGGTCAAAAGCCTCCCCATACTCACCAGTTTCATAATTGTATTCACGATATGCGTAGTTATTCCCTACAAAATATGGCCACCCAAAATTCCCTGCTTTCCTAGCCTGATTCAATTCATCATAACCTCTCGGACCTCTTGTTGCCATGCTATCTGCATTTGCATCTGGCCCTACTTCACCCCAATATAGAAAACCGTTTTTCTGATCTACAGAAATTCTGTAGGGATTTCTATTTCCCTGAACATAGATTTCAGGTCTTGTTCCTTCTGTACCTACAGGGTACAAATTCCCTTCAGGAATGTCATATGAACCATCCTCATTTACTTTGATTCTAAGAATTTTACCTCTTAAATCATTTGCATTTCCAGAAGTTCTTCGTGCATCAAATTGCTCTCTTCCAGGTCTTTGATCTAAAGGTGCAAATCCATTATTTATAAATTTAGAATCAGCTTGGTTAAAGGGAGTTGAATTATCACCAAGAGAAAGGAATAAGTTACCATCCTTGTCAAATGCAATGGAACCTCCTGTATGGCAACAGATATCACGGTCTGAATGAATATCCATGATCACCACCTCTGATGACATATCCCAGTTATTATCTTTAAAGGTAAATCGTGAAAGTCGGTTGATCTCTTCGTCTCCAGTAGGAGCATAATAAACAAAGACATATCCGTTTTGTGCATAGTTTGGATCCTTTTGGATTCCCATCAGTCCTTCCTCAGCGTTCACCCCTCTAACTTCTGTTTTCCAATAAACATCAAGTTTAGCTACCTCAGTTAATTCTTCAGTTTCATTGTCAAAAAACAAAATCTCACCTCTTCTTTGGGCTACTAAAATATCTAGATTAGGGAGAATTGTCATTTCTGTTGGCTCGGTGAATTCACCGGTTACCAGTGGAGTCTTAGTAAATCTGTTTTCCTCAGGAACTCTCTTTGAAATTGTTTTGCTGTAGTCCAATTCAAGATTGTCACCAATTGCATATTGGATCCCTGCCAAAACATGCTTCAGATAAAGGTCTTCGGTGAAAGATTCATTGGTGTGACCTCCACCAGTATAAAAAGCTCTACCTCCATCAAACTCGTGATACCAGGCAATTGGGTGATCGCCCATGTCGAAGCCTCCTTTATAAGAGTTTTCATCTAGCTCTAATAATACATTCACATCTGGGTTCATGTTTTTGTAGCTGTACCATTCATCTGTTCTTTCCCAAGGGCTTGGTAAGAAAGAAGTGGATGGGTTATTGGCATCTACAACGGTAATAGAACCAGGCTGTACATTTGGGTTAGGATCGTTGATTCCTGGGTGATCTGTAAAATAACCACCGACTAATCGACCGTAC
Organism: Algoriphagus sp.; assembly: GCF_024642405.1. Classification (GTDB taxonomy): domain Bacteria; phylum Bacteroidota; class Bacteroidia; order Cytophagales; family Cyclobacteriaceae; genus Algoriphagus. The sequence continues at coordinate 11,430 of NZ_JAHEBC010000079.1, forward strand.
CAACTCCATTCATATTCAGTATCTGCGGCAGAATGGATACCCATATAACCGCCACCTGCTTGAATATATCTTTCAAAATCAGCTTCTTGGTAATTATTTAATACGTCACCAGTCGTATTCAAAAAGATTACAGCAGAATATTGGGCTAGGTTTTCTTCGGTAAACTTTTCTGAGTGAGTAGTAGTATCTACTTCAAAGCCATTTTCCGAACCAAGTTTTTGAATTGCTGCAATTCCGTTAGGAATAGATTCGTGATGAAATCCAGCTGTCTTGCTGAAAACAAGTACTTTTGGAGAACCAGAGCGTTTGTTTTTACAGCTCCAAGTACCCAAACTTACAAGCACCATCAAGACTAGTATGGTACGCAGGTTTTTTGGGAAATTCATAATATTAGATTTTCTATAAATAGGTGATTTTCAATAAATCGACATCAAATAACCGAAAATCAACTGACAAATCAGGGAAAATTTCGAATTATTTCTTTTTGAAACAATAGAAATCTGGCCTAAGTGCAATGATTTTAATTTATTTAACTATTCTTGCTCCATCTGAAGGTTTAACCTCAATAAATTCTGGTTCTATGTTGAAAGCTTGAAGGTAGCTTGTAGAGACGGATCTCTTGAATTCAGGGATACGCTCCGTTTCTAATAGGTTAATAGTACAACCACCGAAACCTCCTCCCATCATCCTAGATCCCAATACATAACTTTTTTTCCAGGATTCTTCTGCCAAGAAATCTAACTCAGCACAACTGACTTCATAATCCTTACTTAGACTCTCATGGGAAGCTTTCATCAATTCACCAAACTTTACTAATTCTCCATGTCTTAAACTTTCTCCTGCCTGATGGACTCTGAGATCTTCCAAAATCACATGTTTTGCTTTGGAGAAAAGCTCTCTAGGTAAGATAGATTTTACCTTTGGAAGATCTTTTTCAGAAAAATCTCTCAAGGTTTTAATTTCAGGAAATTTCTGTGATAATATTTCAACACTTTCCTCACAAGCAGATCTTCTTTTGTTATAAGCAGAATCAGCTAGTTTATGTTTTACTTTTGTATTGACTAATAGCAAACTGTATTGTCCTAGTGTAATTGGAATTTCTTCATGCGTATTAGTTCTGCAATCCAATAACAGAGCATGATCTGCTTTACCAAATGCTGAGGCATATGGGTCCATGATGCCACAGTTTAACCCTTCGTATAGCTGCTCTGATTTTTGGGCATACAGGGCAAGAGATTTTTTTGGAATATTAAAGTTAAATAATCCGGAAATAGCAGTGCCGACACCAACAGAAAGTGCGGCAGAGGATGATAATCCTGAACCAACTGGAATATTTCCTCCGAAAACCATATCAAATCCCTCAACTTCATATCCTGCCTGTTTAAATTGAGATACTATGCCCATTATATAATTCGCCCAATGTCCTTTTCTTGGAGAAAAAGATTTGACATCAAAAACAAAATCTTCATTAAAATCAAGGGAATGAATTCTGGTAGAATTACTCTTGTTTTTTTGTATGGCAAACCAGATTCCTTGTGCTACAGCAGCTGGGAAAACAAATCCCTCCTGATAATCAGTATGTTCTCCAATGAGATTAATTCTACCAGGAGCAAAGGCAAGAATTGGTTCTTGAGCAAAAATCTCAAGAAAGGACTTCGTGATTAGTTCACGCATTTATTTTACGATTTCTGTGGATTTTCTTGGAACCAGTGTGGTTTCTAAAACAATAGAAATGGGATCATCAGAAGTGATACCGTCGAGTTGATCTAAAAGATGACTCACTGCAAGCTTTCCCATCGTATATCCTGGTTGGGAAACTGTAGTCAATGGAGGCTCTATTACTGCAGAAGTAGGATTATTGGTAAATCCTGCTAAAGCGATGTCTTGCGGTATTCTGATTCCTTTACTCTTCCAATGCATTAAAACTTCCACTGCCACCGGATCTATCATACAAAATACTCCGTCTGGTCTGTTTTCCATCTCAATTATATCTTCTGCAACTGCAATATTTCCTTCAGTCGTCAAATCGGTAACTTTGATTAAGCTTTCACTTTCAGGAATCCCAAATTCTGCTAAAGCTTTCAAATATCCTTCCTTTCTCTTTTTACTGATATATAAATCCTCAGGGCCTGATACATACATCACTCTTTTACAACCTACTTCCAACAAGTGCTTTGTGACCTGATATGCCCCTCCCACATCATTGAAAGTTATCTTGGATACGGGAATATCTTCGTGAACCCGATCAAATAAAACAAATGGTATTTCTCGATTGTAGAGTTCAAATAGGTGCTCATAGTGATTGGTTTCTCTACTTAAAGAAATCAACAAAGCATCAACCTGCGAGGCAACCAAAGTTTTGATATTTGCCATTTCTAATTCTAAATGCTCATTAGACTGGCAAATCATGACATTATAGCCACGCACATTTGCCTGGTCTTGAATGCCGCTGATACAGGAAGCAAAAAAGTGAGAAGTTATTTCAGGAACAATTACCCCAAGTGTCTTGGTTCTGCTGATTCTGAGGCTCTGAGCAAGTAGATTTGGCTGGTAATTCATCTCTTTAGCCAATTCCACAATCTTTCTTTTAGTCTCCGGATGCAATTCTGGAGAATCTTTTAAAGCTCTGGAAATTGTAGAGACCGAAACCCCCAATTTCTTGGCGATCTCTTTCATTGTGACCTGATGCCCTTTTTTCATGGTTGAAATTTAGGAAAGCACGAATGCTTAGGTTTGAAATCAATAAACTAGGAACTCTATAGGTACTAGTTTACTCTTGATAAACTGTAAATAAAACAGTTTCTCCTACAGCTTGCAAGGTTCTTTTGTCAATCAACTCCATATTGTCACTATGGGTATGATGATAATGTCCAAAACCGTAATCTGGAGAAAAATCCAAAATATCGATCATAGGAATGCCTGCATTTTCATTCACAAAGGCATGATCATCTAAAATTTCTGCAGCATCTCTCATTACGAAAAAATCGCTATGGCCGATTTTAGCTGCGTTTTCCCAAACCTTTCTTAAAATTCCTGCAGCATATTGTCGGGAATATCCTTCATAATAGAAATGGGCTCCTTTAGCTCCAACCATATCTAGTAAAATCCCATAATATGCGCTGTAGTTTGGGACATGCTTATTTATAGACCAGTATTGTGAACCTAAACACCACCAGATCTTTCCATTATTTAATCTTGGACCATTTTCTAATTCTCCGTCATCTTCCCCATCAAAAAGGATAAAGTCTATACCCACATCTGGTTTCAATCCCTGAGAAGAAATTGTTCTGGCGATTTCCAATAAAACACCGACTCCACTTGCTCCATCATTGGCGCCGTCGATAGGTTTGTTTATATCCTGAGAATCTTTATCCGCAAACCTTCTGGTATCCCAATGGGCGGAAAGCATGATTCGCTTAGTCGCTTCCGGCTTATAGGATGCGATGATATTCGTCAGATCCCAGGTTAAATTATCGTAAGTTTTGGCTTCAAAATCCTGCGTGCTTACATTTAATCCAAAACTTTCAAACTTCGAAATGATCCATTCCTTAGTCTCTTGGTGAGCTGGAGTCATCGGTACTCTTGGGCCAAAATCTACTTGTTTTTGAATGAAAGCGTAGGCGGAATCTGGAGAAAATGTAGGGTATGGCTTTGCAGCAACTTCTGCAACAGTTTCTGTTTTTTTTTCTGGTGAGCTACAAGC
>NZ_JAHEBC010000346.1 GCF_024642405.1 Algoriphagus sp.
GTTTGATAATCTCAATTTGGATGCTAACAGGGTTTCTGCTAATTACACTTGGAATGGTAGGGCTTTACATCGGCAAAACCTTTGAAGGAGTGAAAAATCGGCCTATTTATATTATTGAAAAAGAGATATAGGCTCCTTCGTCGCCTGAGATAGGCCTTCGGCGAAATACGCCTTTGGCGAGATATAGCCTCGTGCCTCGGCTGAAATAGGCTGCCTATCTTTGACAGGCAGCGAGATATGCCTCCGGCGAAATACAGCTTCGCTGAGATAGAACTACATATTATAAACGGATTTAAATATCTCGCTCCCGCAGGGAGCTTATCTTCTTATCTGCCCTTAGGCTATCTTATATCTATATCAATGTATTTCTCCCGAAGGGATTATTTCAATAGTATTTCAACTGTATCTCCATAAATCTTATATCAAAAATCTGAAATCCAAAATCCAAATCCCTTTCAACAAACCCTATCTATCAGGTAAGGAGTTAGACTATATCCAAGAGGCGGTGAGTTCGGGTAAGATTTCCGGTAATGGTGAATTCACTCAGCGTTGTCAAAATTTCTTTGAAGAGCGATATGGATTCAAAAAATGCCTTCTGACTACTTCCTGCACGGATGCTTTGGAAATGGCAGCATTGCTCTGTGAGATCCAACCGGGAGATGAGGTCATTTTGCCCAGCTTTACTTTTGTGTCCACGGCTAATGCATTTGTATTAAGAGGAGCGAAAATCATTTTCGTGGATAGCAAAGCCAATCATCCCAATATGGATGAATCATTACTGGAAGAACTGATCACGCCAAAAACAAAAGCCATTGTGGTAGTTCATTATGGGGGAGTTGCCTGTGAAATGGATGCCATCATGGAAATCGCCAATAGACACGGCTTATTGGTGATAGAAGATGCAGCACAGGCAGTCGATTCTTTTTACAAAGGGAAAGCACTCGGAAGTATTGGGCATCTGGGAACAATGAGTTTCCATGAAACCAAAAATATTCAATGTGGAGAAGGAGGGATGTTGGTGATTAATGATTCTTCCATGATCCAGCGAGCTGAAATACTTTGGGAAAAGGGAACGGAAAGAGTGGCCTATGCTCGCGGTGAAATCAATAAATACGGTTGGGTAGATGTAGGAAGCTCTTTTCTACCATCCGAGCTCAACTCAGCTTACCTCTGGGCCCAACTAGAAAACTTAGATCAAATCCAAAAACGGCGAAAAGATATTTGGGAAGACTACCTCCGTTATTTTACTAGAGATTCTTCTAAATCTAAGATTCTTAGTCCTGAGTATTTGTATAAGTACGCAGTTAGCAGTATGCAGTTCTCAGCTCTCAATTCATCTAGTGATACAAAGGGGTTGAATAATAATAAAAATTCAGAACTACAATCGATTCCTGAACACTGCTCACTGAACACTGGAAATTGGCACATTTTCTACCTCCTTTTCCCATCTCTAGAATCCCGAACCGCCTACGCTAATGCCTTAAGAGAAAAAGGAATCTTAGCTGTTTTTCATTACCAAAGCCTTCACAAATCTGAATTTGCCAAAAAACATTTTCCAGATCAATATGCGCGGGAATTACCCAACTCTGATAAATTTTCAGATTGTCTTTTGAGATTACCTATGTTTTATGAATTACCGGAACTAAGCCAATCATTTTAAAATACTTCTATCTAATTTTTTAGACTTCCAGAATTAGAAAGGATTCTACAGCAGTTTAGCTAAACAAGATTGGGAGAATGGTATTCCTTTTTGGATAATCATTTTCAAAATTACTTACTGTTTTTTTCCGATGTTTAAACCTGGAATAATTCGACTCAATCCTTCATAAATAATCCCCATGGTCCCAACCACTACGGTCGAAATTGCCTCTAATTGACCTAACACTCCCCGATTAAAATAGCTGATAATACCCAGCACCAAAATGGCAAAACAACTTAATAACCAAGTGTAATTTGCCATGATCCCATTTGCTTTGGTGTCTTTTTCAAACTCCAAAATCAACTCCTTCGGGCAATTTTCAATGATAAAATAACGGAATACTACATCGAAGAATAAATACTTGTTTTTAGATTCATGAAAAAACAAAACCCCTTTTTGAAGTAACTCAGTTGATACGGAAAGATTCTTTGAGTTGATCAGCCCTTCTTTAGCCATGTAATAACAAAACTTCTTTTCAAAAAAGCTGAGCTCAGCCCAAAGGTTCATGTAGTATGCTTTTTTATGCCTCAGGATTTTAATAAGCTCAAACTTTTGTCTTTCTTCCAAATCTTGAGGATCAATTACTTCATTATCTGTAGGAATAGCAGCTTTTTCGTTCAGGGGTTTAAATGGATAGATTTTTTCCAAGGGAACATAAAAAAATATGTAATTGCTCAGAAGCTCAGTGATTTGTACCAGTTTATCATTACTAGTCTGAGTGGAGATTCCATACCGATCCGTGATAAATTGCTTAATTGAAAAACCAGAACCTAAGATCAAATAATCCTCATTATATGCTTTTTCCCAATTATTTAATCGCTCAATAAAATTATCCTCTTTGGGAAGGCAGTGAATATTTTTTACCAAAACAATCTTTTGTTTTTTCTTCAGATCAGCATGTTCGGATTTTTCTGTTCCCTCAGCCGCATTATTTTCATCACTTTTTTGGAGAGAAGAGTTACAATCAATTGATACAAATTCCCTTTTTTCATAGTCAGGAATATTTGTTTTGATCCATGCTAAAAAATTATCCGTTTCAAGGCTCGTTAGAAAAATCCTTTTTCCTAAAATTGGATGCTTTTCCTTATATACTTTTCTTTTCTTGATTTGGTCTAATGCTGTGATATCAAAACAAGTTTGAAGAAGTTTTTTTGTCAAGACATACATCCCAACCAACAATAAAAAGAGAAGTAGAACCATAGGGACAGTCAGAAACCCCCATTCAAAATCATAACCTAATTGCATGTTGACGCTGGCACGGTTTAGATCTGATTTATCAGCATAGACTTGCTTGATGAGTTGGCCCTCCGAAAGGTCCGCTAAAGTGGAAGTGAAATTTCTTCTGATCAACTCTGAATTTTTTGTAAAGAATTCAATATCTGGAGATGATTCTAAGTCGGCATTCCAAAGTTTACTTTCGATATTATAAATACTATCATAAACTCCAAAGGCCGGAAGAAAACCGATTGACAAAAAGAAAAGGAATATAAATGTGGTGTAAAGTGTCTTGGTCTTTGTGGGTTTGGCTTTTCTGTTTTTATTCTTAAAAATCCCATTATCCGGAATAAAACCAAGTAAACTGTTGATAATTTGAGCGATGGTGGACGAAGTACTTTTATTTTCATTTGAATCACCTACCTTATTTGGTTCTGATTCTACCTTACTTTCTCCGTTTGGTTTTTCATCATCTTTCTTTTTTTTCTCTTCAATTTTCAGTTTTTCTTTTTCTTTCTGTGGAATCAACCAAACAATTAGCAAGCAGGAAATCAAGTTAATCGAAAGAATCCACAACCTATCATAAATAGAGGTTTTGAAAAGTGATAAAATGAAAATCTGTAGAAATATTACCAACCCAAAAGCCCAGATCCCTCTCGTGTATGCTTGTTCCATATAAGGATTATAGATCAAGGTTCTAAAGGGAGTCTTTTTCCAGTTGAGTTGTGTCCTATTGATAAAAGCATAGTAAATAAAGCCGATCAGGATTACTAAAACCAGAAGATACAATAATAGAATGCCGATGCTTTCCAATCCTACGATAGCCTTAAATCGATGGTGCAAATTATTATCGATAAAATAGACTAGGAAGAGATCGGAATCCAGCTCTTTAAATTCAAGCGGAAGTATGATTCCTTTGTAGAAATTTCCATTTAAACGAAGATCCAAAAACTGTTCTGAGGCATACTTCCGGTTCAATAAAATGTTGATTTCTTGGGCTTTTTCATAGCTGACCAAATCTTTAATAGATTGTATCGGAGTTCTGATCTGTTTGG
>NZ_JAHEBC010000347.1 GCF_024642405.1 Algoriphagus sp.
ACTGGAGTGGGCGAAATGATAATGGACCCCAATAATCCAAATAAGATTTTTGTCAATATGTGGCAACATAGAAGATACCCATATTTCTTTGAATCAGGTGGTTCTTCTTCCGGGCTTTTTGTAACCCATGACGGTGGGGATAACTGGAAAAAACTAGATGATACTAACGGCCTTCCAAAAGGTGATCTAGGTAGGATGGGTCTAGCAATATCAGCTGCCAATAGCAGTAAAATTTATGCTTTAATAGAATCTTCAAAAAACGCACTCTATGTTTCTGAAGACGGAGGTGATAATTTCAAAATGATCAATTCAGACGGTTCAATCGGAGATAGACCGTTTTATTATTTTGATATTCATGCCGATCCTAAAAATGAAAATAGATTGTACACTCTTTATTCTAGAGTTGGAATCAGTGAAGACGGAGGAAATTCTTTCACGCAATTACTTCAATATCAAGGTGTTCATCCTGATCATCATGCATGGTACATTAATCCCAATGATCCAAAGCTGTTGATTGATGGAAATGACGGTGGTCTTAATATTTCAAGAGATGGCGGCAAAACCTGGTTTTTCGCGGATAACTTGCCGGTAGGACAGTTTTATCATGTAAATGTGGACAATGAAATCCCCTATAATATTTATGGGGGCATGCAGGATAATGGCTCTTGGACAGGTCCTGCTTATGTATGGAAAAGAGATGGAATAAGAAACAGTTATTGGCAAGAAGTATCTTTTGGAGATGGTTTTGACGTGGTACCTCACCCTGCCAACTCAAGATTTGGTTATACAATGTCTCAAGCAGGAAATGTTTCTAGGTTTGATAAAGAAACAGGTCATAACAAGACTATCAGACCTACTCATCCTGATAAAGATGTTTTCTTACGATTCAATTGGAATGCAGCAATTGCTCAAGATCCTCATGATGAAAATACACTTTATTACGGATCTCAATTTTTGCATAAGTCAACTGATAGTGGTGAAACCTGGGAAATTATTTCACCAGATCTAACTACAAACGACTCTACAAAACAAAAGCAGCAAGAAACAGGAGGTTTGACCTTTGATATTACTGGAGCGGAAAATCATACAACAATTATTGCAATTGCTCCTAGTCCGGTAGATCCTAATATAATCTGGGTTGGTACTGATGATGGGAACGTACAACTTACTAAAGATGGTGGAGAGACCTGGACAAATGTGGTGAGCAAACTGACTGGACTTCCAAAAGCATCCTGGATTGCTCAAATTCAAGCATCCACCTATAATGCGGATGAAGCATGGGTGATCGCTAACAATTATAGAAATAATGATTTTTCTGCATACGCCTACCATACCTCTAATGCAGGAGGAAACTTTACCAGGATTGTTGATGATTCAAAAGTTTGGGGATATACACTTTCTATCAAACAAGATCCTGTTCAGCCAAATCTGGTTTTCCTTGGAACAGAATATGGATTATATGTAAGTTTTGATAAAGCCAAAACCTGGAACAAATGGGAGCATGGGTATCCAAAAGCAGTTTCTACTTATGATATGACAATCCAGGAAAGAGAAGCAGATTTGGTTATAGGTACTTTTGGTAGAGCATTTTATGTCCTGGATGATATTAGGCCTTTAAGAGTATTTGCAGCATCTGGAGGAAATAAGCCTGAAGCCAAAATCACTGCTGTGCCTGCCCCAGACGCATATCAGGCAGAAATTCAACAACCCGTTGGAGAAAGATTCCCTGCAGATGGCATTTTTGCAGGTGAAAATAGAGAGACAGGTGGTAGATTAAGCTTCATTTTAAATGATGATAAGGAGAAACCAGATACGGTGACAGTTAACATTTTTAATGAATCGGGAGAACAAGTCCGAACATTGAAAACAGTTCCTACTAATGGTGTGAACCGAATCAATTGGAATCTCGATCGAAAATCATCGGTAGAAAACACTGGTGGCTTTGGTGGCAGAGGTGGACGAAGATCAGGTTTTTATGAACCTTCTGGAGGAGATGCTTTACCTGGAACCTATAAAGTTGTCTTTGTTTATGGTGAAGAAGAATCTGAAACAACAATCAAGGTATTGTCTGACCCAAGAATTCAAGTAAATATGGCAGCTTTGAAAGCAAAAGATGACTTCTTGAAAAAGTTGGAAGCACTCTCAAGCGAAGTTTCAGCATCAACAAAAAAACTTGATGAGGCACAAAAAGTAATCGACAAAGTAATGACTTTGACAAAAGATGTAGAAACTGATGAGGCAAAAGAACTGGCAAAAGCGGCAAAGGAGATAAAGAAAAAACTTGATACTACCCGTGAAGCTTTCGATGGTCCAACTCTCGAAGGACAAGGAATTGTTCGAAACTTATTTCCTACTACTATGAATATGGTTTCTGCTCCTCGAAGATATGTTGGTTCTTCCTATTCTGCTCCCGGTGAAACTGAAGAGAGGCTTTACGAGCAAGGAAAAGAAGCTGCGGCTGAAGCCATGTCAAAAGTCGAAGAATTTATGAATGGTGATTGGAAAGCATTTGAAGAAAAAGTGAAAAGCACTCCTATTGATCTATTTGAAGGAGTGAAAAATTAATTTCACATACCAAAGTAAAGCCAACCTAAAATTAGGTTGGCTTTTTTTGTGTTTAAAATTTTCAAAAAAAAATCTATCAATCTGGGATTCTGTAGGTAATACTAAGTGTATATTCAAAATCTGCTTCTGCAACTTCTCCGGCAGTTCCCAAAATTATTACGCCTCTAAATCCGTTATCATGTTTTGATAACCCTAAGAAATATTCTACAAACTGAAGCAAATCGAAATAAACCTTAACTCCAACCCCAACACCATCATCTAGTTCCAGATCAAGAGATAAAAAAGAACCCTTCAATTGCTTAGGTCCAGTCGTCCAAATCCCTGCAAAAACTCCTATTTCTCCACCTTCTTCTGCGCCAATCGAAACTCCTGTATCTGAAAGAACACGAATATCATTATCACCTCTAAACTTGTACCCCACACTTAAAATTTCGCTTTCACCAATCACCCCAGATACCTCTTCTGTCACCCCAATACTAACTGATTTTAAATCATCAAATGCATTTTCAACTTCATCCCAAATCGGGGTTAAAAAATCAGTTAAAATGGTTTTAAAATCTTCTGAATTTTGTTTTTCATCTGAATCAACCAAGTTTTTAATGATATTCTTTACGGTAGCTTCGTCAGAAGTCATTTTTGATTTAACAGCAGTGTATAATTGATAAATTTTACTCTCCTCATCTTTTAAATCTCCCAATAAATTCGAAAACTCAGATTTAGCTTTGTTTATTAAATCTGCCTCTTCAGCTTTGGCATCGGCCAAAGCATTTTTTACTGCTGTTTCAAAATCCTGAATGCCTGCCTTAATTGTTCCCTCAGCATCTTGGATGTCTTTCTTTAAGTCTCCTTTGATACTATCAAAAACATTTTCCACATCACTTGCCGCATGTTTTAAATCATCTAAAAGCCCCATAATTAAAAATTTTCTTGGTTTAAAAATATTTATATTTCAATATAATAATTATTTTAAATAGCTGAAAATCAATTCATTAAATAAAAATATTAAAGCTAATTCTACAATAGGATTTCATTCAAAAAATTGTATTTCACACTTAACTAAAAGCAGATAATCCTTTAAAATCAGAATAAAAATTTATTTACAAAAGAAATAAATTAACGGTTACTGTATAACTAAGAATAATAATCCTGATATGCCCCAGAAGTAACGTGATCTAGCCAATCTTGATTATTTAGGTACCAGTCAATCGTAATATCAATCCCTTCTTCAAATTGTAAACTTGGCCTTCAACCCAATTCTTCCTTGATTTTTGTAGCGTCTATAGCATAGCGAAGATCATGTCCTGCCCTATCCAATATGAAAGTGATTAGCTTTTCAGAAGTCCCCATTTCACGGCCAAGCTTTTCATCCATCTTTTGATAAAGCAATTTTAC
>NZ_JAHEBC010000348.1 GCF_024642405.1 Algoriphagus sp.
TGCATTTACCTCCAATAAATATTCCTGAACGGTGGCTGTTTCCTCTGATTCGGAGGAGTTGAATCGTTGCTGAAAATAAAAATTTTGAACATGAGAACGATTCGTGAACTCATATTTCTGCGAAACATAGGCGACTAAATCACGAAAGCTATGAACCTCCCCAGATTCAGCTTTTAGCTTTACATACTCTTGTGCGAAAGGTCTTTCAATTTTCCCCTTTGAAATAACAGTATTTCCTCTGATACTTTCTATTAGTGTAGTAAGCTCCCAGCCAGAATCACCTATAATCGCCCAGTTTTGGTCAGAATCCCAAGTAAAATTTAAGTTTTCAAATGCTTGTTGAGCTTTGAATAAAATGGTTGCTTTAGAAATGGATAGAATAGAATCTGACAAAATGTTAATTCGATTTAAGGCATAATAACAATAATGCTAAGATAGAATGTCTTTAAACTTTATTCTTACTATCTATCATAATAGTCACCGGACCATCATTTACCAAGCTAACTTTCATATCTGCTCCGAATTCTCCAGTTCCTATTTTTTTACCTAGATCAAACTCCAAAGCTTGGATCATTTTCTCATAAAGTGGAATAGCCACATCAGGCTTTGCAGCTTTGATATAAGAAGGCCTATTTCCTTTTTTGGTACTGGCATGTAATGTAAACTGAGAGATCAGTAAAATCTCTCCATTTATATCCAACAAGCTTTTGTTCATTACCTCATTTTCATCTGGGAATATTCGAAGATTAACAATCTTTTTGGAAAGCCAGGAAATGTCTTCTTCACCATCTGCTTCTTCAATTCCGATCAAAATCAATAGACCTTGCCCAATACTGGACTTTACAATTCCATCTATTTTAACAGAGGCTTCTGATGCACGTTGAATTACTACTATCATTTGCTAAGATCTTGTAATTGTCCTGAGCTGACAATTTCTACTGATTTGGAGTTTAGTTCCAATGCCTTTTTTACCATACCCTTCGCAACTTGGTAATCGTAAATTGGCCTAATATTTTTAAAAAGCTTTAACCAGACAAGCGGCTTCATAACAATGGTTGCTATTTGCTCCCCAAGTCGAAATTCTGATCTATTCCCTAACAATAGCGATGGTCTGAAAAGCCCTAAAAAGTCAAATCCTACCGCCTTTAAATCCTCTTCGGTTTTTCCTTTTGTTTGACTATAGAAAATGGAAGAATCACTGCTAGCGCCAGATGAAGAAACATAGAGAAACTTAGAAGCACCAAGAGATTTTGTCCATTTGGCAAATTCTATCACCAAATCATGATCAATCTGGTAAAATCTATCTTTGGACCCAGCCTGTTTAATAGTAGTGCCAAGTGAAGAAAAAGCATGAATTTCAGCCTTCTTTTCTAATATGGCTTCCTTTAAACCATTCTTCTCTCCACCAAGGGACTTTGAAACCAATAAATGCTCCCAATCCCAGGTGTTGATTTTTGACATATCGCCCTCTAATTGCACCAGTTTGTCATGTTTCAAAGCGAGTATTCGTCTACCTACGCTAATAACATCATCATATTCTTTGAGCAACTGATGCAATAATTGCATCCCAACCATTCCAGAAGCACCTGAGATTATGGCTATTTTCATTTGTTTTGGATTTCCGAAATTGCCTCAAACAACTCCTGTTCAATTGATTTATTTCTGTCCCTAGCATACCAAAGGTAAGTACCCTCAGAGAATTCTTTCGGGCTTATTCCTTTAGGATCTACTTTATAGGCCTTAAATCTATCCCGAAGGTATTTTGGCTTTGGCCCCCAAGTAAATAATTCCTCCTCTAAGTCTTTTGACAACCCTATCAATTTAGGAATAGATCTGGCTCCTTCCGTTAAATAATGATCCATCACCTCGGGATTTTCATCCCTGAAAATAATTTTCAGTTCAATCAGGGGATTCAGTTCCGCCAACTTTGCCATGTAGGGAATACTTTGCGAAGCATCCCCACACCATGCTTCAGAAATGATCAACCAAGTTTGAGGATTATTAATGCTTTTAATTAAAGACTCCATCTCAGCGGAGACTTTCCCTATTTTATCAACTCGATTCATTCTGGCCACATTCATCTTTGTGTAATTGATATTTGACTCAGAATGATTGGAACCTGTTGTCTTTCCTTCAGCCAATAGTGCATCAATTACGCGACGATAACCTAGATAAGAGAGTCCTGAAACAACTATTTCTTTTGAAATTGGATGTGAAATTTGATCAAGCATACTATTAGAATTTGGGTACTAACAGTGTTGATTACTCTTGAGTTCTCTCCCAGTCCAAAAATTCCTCAACTTCATCCTTAACCTTAGCATATATCGCCAAGACGACAGATAAATCATCTGCAAAACCTAAAAAACCTAGAAAATCAGGTACGATATCAAAAGGAGAAATAAAATAAACCAAGCCTAGAACCAGCAACCATAGAGTGCTACCGGTGAGTTTATGAGCTCCATTAAAATGAGCTTTTATCATTCGAATAAATACGCCAATTGGAGCAACTAGCTTTTTTATTCTTGGATCTTCCCCAAAATTTGCAATTTTTTGAAAAGTATTAGAAATCAATTCTTTGACCTTTTCTTCTTGCCTAACCACAGCATCTACCTGTTTGCCAAATAATTTTTTGGCTTTTCCTACTACTTCGGTCGCTTTTGATTTAATGGTAGTCATTTTTAAAAGTAAATATTGATCTCTGATTTTACATGTTTTAACGCATAAGATATAGCATCGTTATTTTGTTCCAAAGACCTTGAGAAGATAGCTCTTGCCAAATCCATTCCTGAAGCATCAGCATCCACTGATTGACGGCTTTGATTTATAATAGTGTTTATACTTTCTACAGCATTTTTTACCGCCTCCCAAGTTTGCTCAGAAAAATAAACCTGCTGAGAAAAATTATGGCTAAACTCTTCTCTTACTTCATGCAGCAAGTGAGCATGAAGCTCTCCAGCAGTTAGAGACCCAGGGTTTGACCTTCTTACCAGATTATTTGGTGAAATTCTTTCTAACAGCAAACATAACCTTTCAGCAGCCTGCAGCCTGATTGGCAAAATAGTCTGAGAGTTCTGGGTTTTTAATTCCACAATCATTTTCTCTCTTTCTTTAGAAAGAAATGAAACAACAACCAGATACATCCCATATAGTACAATTCCCGCTGGCAAGAGAATTTTAAGCAAATCTATCGCGTAATCCATTTTTTAAATTTCCTTCGAATATCCACAAATAATCCCTGTCTAAAAACACCAAAGATCGTAAATTTGAATCCTAAACGAACCAATTCCGCGCCAAAAACATTTGACTCACATGATTATTCCTGTTCAAATCACAGAAAAAGCTGAGGCTGAGATCAAAAATATCATGGCTAATAAAAATATCCCTGCTGATTACAGCTTGAGAGTTGGGGTCAAAGGTGGAGGATGCGGAGGAATGTCTTATGCTTTAGGGTTTGATAAGCCAAAAGCTGAAGACCAACAATTTGAAATAGCCGGAATACCTGTTTTGATAGAAAAGAGGCATTTTATGTTTTTAATGGGAATGCAAATCGATTTTTTTGAAGGGGATGAAGCCAGAGGGTTTACTTTTATCAATCCAGATATCCCGAAGCGTCACGATCTTTAAATAATTTTCTAACTTCATAAGTTAATCTCAACTTATGAAAAATATCATTTTACTTCCCCTCTTTGTCTTAATAGTCAGTCCCCTTTTCGCTCAGGTAAAGTATTTAGAAAAAGACCAAAAACCCGGGGAAGGAAATATTACTGATCTTGAATGGTTGGAAGGTTTTTGGACCGGTACAGGGTTTGGCGGAGAATGTGAAGAAGTTTGGATGCCTGCGGTGGATGGTAATATGGTAGGGACTTTTAGATTTTGGAGTGAAGGGAAACTCATTTTTTCAGAATTCATGAATATCGTCCAA
>NZ_JAHEBC010000349.1 GCF_024642405.1 Algoriphagus sp.
CTCCCAATTAATGTATGGGCTTAAAGCAGCAGATGGAAACCATACGATCTCCGCTAAATACCGTTGCAGAGTGGCCTGATCTATCTTTTCATTGTTTTTTGCATGAACTATTGGGAATATCGAAAATAACTTAATGCACATTTCCCCTTTCCCATTCTCAAACTTGTCTCTACCCACTATTGAGAGAGCAGGATTTAAATTCATTGCCACCATCCAATTAAAAGCTGGAGGTTCAACGGTAAAGTATTGCCTTGCTTTGGCTTTGCTCCAGTCCTTCTGCTCAGGTTTCATGAGCATCTCTGCCTCTTGCTCTAGATACACATTTTGAATTGGGGCTTTTCCCATTACTCCACTTATGAGTAGCCATTTTTGAACGATTGGAGGTAAGTCGGAAATCAAATCTTCAGAAAGCTCCGAATAAGGAAGATCAGTGGATTTTTCAAGTATTTTGGATGCTTCTGCTTGTACTTTATTTTGAAAGTCTGTGGCGTAGAAAGCCACAATTCCAAAAGCCAGAATAACCAGGTTTAAAAGGGTGCCGTATTTGGCATCTGCCCAATAGTTGAAAATTAAAAATTGGGAAAGAAGTACTCCAAGAATGGCAATGATATACCAAGAGTTGAATTTTAAAGTATATAGAATTGCAGAAACCAGAAACAACATAAATGCCACTAACCAGATTATTCCAAAACCTTTAGATATCGGCTGTGAAATGGCGTTGAACTCGGCTAGATTAAATGCTTTGAGAAAGCCCATCAAATGGATGATTCCATGAATTCCCATCAATAATAGTAAAGCTATTCGCATGATTCCCTTTTCCTATCTATAAATGATTCGAATAAACTATCTGCCTCTGGATAGGCAATAGCCTTCACTCTTTAATATCCTGAAAATCCTTTTTTTCACAAGTTAATTTTGGGATATTTTTTTCTACCAAGGTCTTTCAAAAAAATAAGGTCTCAATTCCTTATTTAGAATATATTTTTATTTATCATAAATACTTGATAATAAGTAGTTTAATATTTAGTCAGAAAAAATTAATTCGATTTTGTAAGAAATGGGCTATTCCTCGGTACTAACTTATTGACAATTCGCTATATGACTGAACAAGCACAAACAGACATCTTCAATGACTGGTTAGCTAACCACAAAGCCATACTCTTTAAGGTAGTCCGTGCTTATGGGTTCAACCTAGAGGACCAAGAAGATCTCTTTCAAGAGATCGCTGTTCAGGTCTGGCGATCTGTCTCAAAATTCAGGAACGACTGCGCAGTCACAACTTGGATGTATAGAATTGCACTGAATACAGCTCTTAAATGGAGCAGTAAAGAAAGCAAGCATCAGGTGGGTCGAGAGGACTTGGATCACAGGGCTCATGTATTAATCGAGCAAAAGGAATTTGCTGATGAAAGATTAGAATGGCTTTATGAGCAAATCGCTCGCCTTGACAAAATAGATAGATCACTTTGTCTCTTATTGCTAGATGGATTTAGCTATAAAGAGATGTCGATGATCGCAGGTATTTCCGAGAATTATGTAGGTGTGAGAATCAATCGGATTAAGAAGCACCTGAGTAATCAATCAGAAAAAATGATAAAAAATGGAATTTAAAGAGATGAAAAAAATATGGGACGCCCAGAAGGGTGAGGCATTGTATGCGATAGACCAAAATGCATTACATGATAAAGTAATCGTGAGCAAAACAAAGTCTGCACGAAAAGCAAGTAAATTAGAATTAACTCTGATCAGTAGCTTATTAATTGCTAGTGGAATGGTTTGGTGGGCTATGATAAGGAAATCGAGTTTTGAACTCGTACAGGTCATTTTTGCTTCCCTACTTTTACTGGTGGCAATAGCCATCTTTATCAGTCGAAGAAAGAGAATGACTTGGCAGAACTCTTTCGAAAATAATATGCTTGGAGACCTTGAGCAGGGTTTGGCAAATGCAACCTACCAGGTAAACTTATCGAAAGCTGCAGCTTTCTTGTATTTAACCGTAACAGGTTTTGCTGTAGTATCCGTTTTCAAAGAAGCGGAAGATTGGTGGAAATCTGTCCTAGTACTCTTACTTTTAGGATTTGGCTATATCGCTTCTCGCTGGGAGCATCGGAAGTTTTATGTTGGTCAAAAGAAAAACTTGACTGAAATGAAAGAACAGCTATTGCGGATGGCAAATGAGGATGTTGAAAATCTCTATGATTAATAAAAACTTAAAAGTATTGATTCACTTTTAAAATTAAGGCCATTGAGATCTTTCATCCCAATGGCCTTTTGTTCTTTTATCCTGTCTTTAGTTTTTCCATTTTACAGGAGTAAATTGAAAATGCGGATTCTGCTTTTTCTCTTTTTACTTTGTTTTAGCTTTTATTTTCCTTACCATCCAATCATTTTAGGAAATACATTTGGATTAAATCCTCCTAAATTCCTCTTCAAAATTTCGATTTTGGCCTATAAATAGCCTTAGTTATTACCATTTTAAATAGAGTCATAAATATGCGATCCAAAACGATCTATAATTGCTTCATTCTTTTTTTCTTCATTCTTCTTCCAAAAAATAATATTCTTTTCGCCCAATCTAAAATTACTTCCTCGGATACTTTACGTGTAGGTGTCGCGGGCAGTCAACCTTTTGTATTTCCAAATAATATGGAAAATAGGGGGATTGCAATGGATCTTTGGGAGGCTTTGGCTGCCAAAAAAAACTGGGTTTATAGCTATAAATATTTTGATCAAGTAGAAAAAGCCATAAGTGAGCTTGAAAAGGAAAGGTTAGATTTATTGATAGGTCCGATAAGTATTACTTCTTCCCGTCTCGAAAATGTTCATTTTTCGCAGCCATTTTATAACTCTAGTTTATCTATTGTTTCCAGATCAGATGAACTTACATTATGGCAAAAAATTAAACCTTTTTTCAGCGTTCGTTTATTGATTGCAGTTGGAATATTCTTATTCATTTTGGCAATGGTGGGTTCATTATTTTGGCTAGCAGAGCGGAAGAACTCTCCCGAACAGTTTCCAAAAGATCCTATTAGTGGAATAGGCAATGGAATGTGGTTTGCTGTGGTCACGATGAGTACAGTTGGATATGGAGATAAAGCGCCGGTTACACTTTGGGGAAGGATAATTACAGGTACTTGGATAATTGTTTCTATTATTTTTGCGACGTCTATGGTGGCGGGTATCGCGAGTACTCTGACCTTAAATTCTTTGAGTTCATCTACCATACTTAATATAGAGCAACTTTCGAATAAAAAGGCTGGAACTTTGGTAGGATCTCCATCATCGGAATTTCTGAAAGAAAACCGAGCTAAAGTTATAGAATCCAATACATTGGAAGAATCCATGAATAAGCTTAAAAATAAAGAGGTTGATGCAGTTGTTTATGACAGACCTCAGTTGCTTTACTACATTAAACAAAACGAAAGTGAGAATCTCTACCTCGCCAAAGCCGAATATTTTAAGCAGGGATATGGTTTTGCCTTTCCTTTCGATACACCTTTATTGTATGAATTTAATAGGGCCTTGCTAGAGTTTTCTGAGGATCAAGAAACTCAAAAAATAATTGATAAATACTTGGAGAAAGATGAGTAGTTAAAAACTATATCCTACTTGCATTTAACATGTAGAAGTCCCTGCAAAGTATTGATTTCTGATAAGATTGCCTTGTAAAGTTCAACCTGCCTTGTATTTACAGATACATATTCAATTGATTCGTTGAGCAATCTAGACTTCATAGGATTAGTTAATTTTTCCATTTCATTGATTTGAAATGATTCTTTTACATCTTCATCCAATCCAATTACAAATCGGCCTTCTTTTATTGAGGCCTGATTTGAGCCGTTGGCAAAATTATCATCATGTGCAAAAAGGATGTCAACAGCATGTTTCCCATTGACCATGATGATACTTTTGAGTTCTTCT
>NZ_JAHEBC010000350.1 GCF_024642405.1 Algoriphagus sp.
TGTTCCTTGAATAGGTGGTCCACTTTTTTGGTTTCGATTCTTATTCCTGTTTTTATTCCTACTTTTTTTGCTTCTTGAATCATTGCCTTGATTTTGCGAAGACTCTTGAGAATTTTCCTGTCTTTGTGGCGAAGGATTTATTTTTTGATTTGAATTACCTTCGGAAGTTTTATGTGATTGGTTTTCAATGTTTGAACCTCGATTTTTATTCCTTGATTTTCTCTTCTTTTTATTAGCTGTATTAGTAGAAAATTTTTTGTCAAGAAGTTCTAATTCTCGGGTCGATTTAGCGGCAAGATCTTCAATATCAGAGGCTTCATTTACTTGAAGGTTGAATACTTTTTTCCCTTTAAGATTTATTTCAAGAATTTCCTGAACTCTCTCACAGGAGATACTATGCCAATCATTTTCACTATTGTAACTGAACCACATCATTTTTCTAAAGATGTCAGTTTTTTGAAGTTTTGCTGGACCTGATTCTGTCATTAAAGGTCTCTCAATCTGAGGGATATCCTTAATAGCATCCATATAGGTATCTAACTCGTAGTTGAGGCAACATTTCAGCCTACCACATTGACCACTTAATTTACCTGGATTAAGGGAAAGGTTTTGATATCTGGCTGCGGAAGTACTTACATTTTTGAAATCCACCAACCAAGTTGAGCAGCATAATTCTCTACCGCATACTCCGAGTCCACCAATTCTACCAGCTTCCTGCCGAAGGCTGATTTGTCGCATCTCAACACGAATTCTGAATTCCCCTGCAAGAACTTTAATTAATTCTCTAAAATCCACCCGTTCATCAGCTGAATAGTAAAAGGTAGCTTTTGAATTATCAGCCTGATATTCTATATCAGACATTTTCATTTTTAAACCAAGTTCATCTACAATCTGCTTGCATCGGTATAATGTTGGAATTTCCCTATTTTTAGCTTCATCCCATTTTTCAATATCCTTTTCGGTTGCTATTCTATATATCCTAAGAATTTCATCATCATTTTTTATTTTTCGCTTTTGCATCTGAAGCCGCACAAGTTCTCCCTGTAACGAAACATACCCAATGTGATGACCGCTTGGAACATCTACTACTACTGGATCACCAGTTGTAAGTGGTAGAAAATCCACATTTCTGAAATATTCTTTCCTTCCTCCTTTAAATTTTACTTCAACAATATCAAAGTTATCGACTTCCGGAATTCCCATGTGGCTGAGCCAATCAAAGGAATTCATTTTATTGCAATCGCTCGTTCCGCAACTTCCATTATTTTGGCAGCCACCGGATCCTCCAGAAGAGGTAGAGCAAGTTGTACATCCACTCATAATTATATATTTACAGGATCTTAATCCTGGATAAAATTGGGTTTATTTCATTAGTTTTAAGATATCCTGACCGATATCTTTTCTGTAGTATGATTTTTCCCAATGAATTTTTTCAACGGCGGAAAAAGCATTCTTCAATGCACTTTCCAGGGTTTTACCCATTCCGGTGCATGCCAATACTCTTCCTCCCTGATTAATTAATTCTCCTTTTTCATTGGTTGATGTTCCAGCGTGAAACACAATTGTGCTCTCCGGAGAGCTTGGTAAATCAATAGGGAATCCTTTTTGATATGATTCAGGATATCCACCACTTACCATTACTACAGTCGTAGCATATTCCGGAGAGATTTCAATATTATAACTTTCCAGAGTCCCTGTACCAATTCCAACAAGTAAGTCAACGAAATCACTGGTGATTCTTGGCAAAACTGCTTCGGTTTCCGGATCGCCCATTCTTACATTGTATTCGATAACGTAAGGTTGACCATTATTATTCATAAGACCTATGAAAAGGAATCCTTTGTATGGGATATTTTCTTTAGCCAATCCTTCAACGGTTGGTTTTACAACAAGGTCTTCCACCTTTTTCATATAAGCCTTATCCGCAAAAATGACAGGGCTGACAGCTCCCATTCCTCCGGTATTTAAACCAGTGTCTCCTTCGCCAATTCTTTTATAGTCTTTTGCTTCAGGCAGAATTTTATAATTCTTTCCATCCGTGGCGACAAAAACTGAGAGCTCAATCCCATAAAGAAATTCCTCTACCACAACTTTTGCAGAAGCTTCTCCAAATTTGTGTTCCAAAAGCATTTCCTTGAAAGAGTCTTTAGCTTCTTTCAAAGTTTGGCAAATTAGAACCCCTTTGCCAGCTGCAAGACCATCGGCTTTTAAAACAATTGGTAATTTTTGTGTCTCTAAATAAGCTAGACCTTCCTCAATTTCATTTGCAGTAAAGGTTTCATATGCAGCTGTTGGTACATTATTTCTCTGCATAAATCTCTTGGAAAAATCTTTACTTCCCTCTAGTGTAGCACCTAATTGAGATGGGCCAACCACAGGAATAAATGATGTTTCTTTTTCATTTAGCAGAAAATCGACTATGCCTTTCACCAATGGTTCCTCAGGCCCAACCACTACCAAATTAATCGAATGATCTAGGATAAAAGTCTTTATCCCTTCAAAATCTGTGATTGATAACTTTATGTTTTTTGCAATACCCGCTGTACCAGCATTTCCAGGTGCGACATATAGTTGAGAGCATTTAGGGCTTTGTACTATTTTCCAGGCAAAGGCATGCTCTCTGCCTCCACTTCCCAATAAGAGTATATTCATTGAATCTATTCAAGTTAATTGGCATGTTCGGAGATAAACTTAATCCGATAGACCCTTAATTCATCTTCTGCAAAATCCTCGTCTTCTAGTTCCTCCAATGCTTCTTTAATACGATCGGTTTCTGCATTCATGAAATAATCATGAAGAAGATCTTCGCGCTCCTCATCCATGATGTGTTCGATGTAATAGTCGATATTTAATTTAGTTCCACTATAGATGATTTGCTCAATTTCCTGCAATAATTCAGGCATACTTATGTTTAAATTATCTGCAATTTCATCTAAGTCAATTTTTCGATCTATCTGCTGAATGATCGTGATTTTAATTTTTGATCTCGATCCTGCTGACTTTACAACAACTTCAGAAGCAGTCTCAATTTCATTTTCTTCAACATAGGTCGAAATGATTTTCAAGAATGATGAACCAAATTTAGCGACTTTTCCCATACCAACGCCGTTGACTTGGGCTAGTTCTTCTCTTGTGGTAGGATAAACAGTCGCCATTTCTTCCAAAGATGGATCCTGAAAAATCACATAAGGTGGTAATCCTTTGGATTTTGCAACTTTTTTTCTTTCTGCTTTCAGTAAGTCAAAAAGTTTTTCATCATAAGCAATACCTGTTTTTATATCTACCTCAGCGGATTCGTCAGAATCTTCATTGTCATAATCATGATCTTTGTAGAGATTGACGGAGTAAGGTGAATCCAGAAAAGATTTTCCTTTTTCTGTAAGTTTTAATACCCCATAAGATTCAATATCCTTTTCGAGAAGAGCAAAAATCATTGCTTGGCGAATGATCGAAGTCCAGTACTTTTCAGGCACATCTTTTCCCTTTCCGAAAACAGGCAGCTTATCATGTTTGTAGCTTTCTACATATTCAGTAGACTCGCCAATGATCACCTTGACCAAATGATCTAATCCAAAACGCTCATTTGTTTGAAGTGCTGCTTCAAGAGCCGTTAGGATGTAATCCATACCTTCAAAAATTTCTCGCTCTCTTTTACAATTATCACAGAATCCACAATCCTTTTCGAAAGTTTCTCCAAAATAATTGAGGATGAATTTTCTTCGGCAAACTCCAGTTTCAGCATATGCAGCCATTTCCTGAAGTAAAACTCGAGAATTTTCTCTTTCCGTAACGGGCTTATCCTTATTGAATTTATCAAGTTTGACGATATCCTCATATCGATAGAACATCAGACAATGTCCCTCTAAACCATCTCTTCCCGCTCTTCCTGTTTCTTGATAATAACCTTCCAAGGATTTC
>NZ_JAHEBC010000080.1 GCF_024642405.1 Algoriphagus sp.
CTTAGGAGATTCAATAAATATTCACATCGAACCTGAAGCTTTAATTTTTAATAAAAACAATTGGTCAATCCCTGCTTCAAACCTACTTATTTATTCAAAAGACAATTTAGATTTTGAAGATTTCAACTTTACACGAAATGGCCAAGAGCTTTCATTCGAAAAGAACATCCCAGGCTTCACCGATGAAAATATAGCAGTACTTTTCCAAAATTTCAGGCTTTCCACACTCACTGGTTTGTTGAATCCGGAGGAAACAATTGCAGGTGGTGAATTAAATGGACGCTTGGTGGTAGAAAACCCATTTGGCGCTATTGGATTGATGGGAGAGCTTCAAATTGATAGCTTGAAAGCAGTTGGGGTACCACTTGGGAACTTAAACCTAGAAGCTACCGCCAAAAGCTTAGGCAATTACATTGTGGAATTAAGTTTAAAGGACGGAGGAATTGACCTGAATTTGAATGGTGGGTTTATTGCCAATGAAACTAGCGGAGAATTTGATCTTAAACTAGATTTATTAAAGGCTGATATGTCAAAAATAGCCGCCCTTTCACAAGATCAAATTCTCGATGCGACAGGTTATTTAAAAGGGACTTTGAATGCAAGCGGGTCAACCAGCGATCCTGTTTATTCAGGAGAATTTCAATTCATAGAGACTTCCTTTATCCCTGCTCAATTAAGCACTAAATATCTGCTTTCTGATGAGACAATTAGAGCGGACAATGACGGAATCTATTTTGATCAATTCACTATCAGAGATATCGATAATAACACGTTTAAAATAAACGGATCTGTCGCGACGACTGATTTCACCAACCCTGGATTTGATTTAAATTTATCAGCAGAGAATTTCATGGTGATAAATTCAACAGATCAGGAAAATGACTTGTTTTATGGACGAGGCACAATTGATGCAGACGTCAGTATTGAAGGTGACTTGAATCTCCCAATTGTAGTTGCGAAATTGAATGTAAAAGAAAATACAGACTTAACTTTTATCATACCGGAATCTCAACTTGACCTTGTAGAAAGAAACGGTGTAGTTTTATTTGTAAACAAAAATAATCCAGATGATATTTTGACCAGTGGCATTGAGGAGACTACTACTGCGTTTTCAGGATATGATATTCAGGCTTTATTGACCGCAGATCCCAATGCAAAATTCAAAGTAATAATAGACCCAAAAACTGGTGACAATCTTTTGATCTCCGGAAGTGCAAACTTACAAATGGATATCAATCCAAATGGTAGGATTACACTAAGTGGAGAATATGAAATCTCCGAAGGCCATTATGAAATGTCACTTTATAACCTGATCAGTAAAAAATTCATCATAGACAAGGGAAGTAGAATCACTTGGAATGGCGACCCTATGGACGCTACGATGGATATCCGTGCCATTTATCGAGTCGAGACTTCCTCTACAGAGTTGATGAATTCTCAACTTTCAGGAAGTAATCAGGAAACAAAATCACAGTATAAAAGAAGACTTCCATTTTTAGTTTATCTAAATGTGAAAGGTGAATTATTAAAACCGGAAATTTCTTTTGCCTTAGATATGCCAGAAAATGAGCGAGGTGAATTAGGAGGAAGTGTATATTCTCAGGTTCTCCAAATCAACGAACAAGAAGATGAATTAAATAAACAGGTTTTTTCACTTTTGGTTTTGAATAGATTCTTCCCTTCTACCGGTAGTGATGGCTCAAATGGAGGAGCTGAAGGTATTGCCCGAAATAGTGCAAGTCAGGTACTTTCAAGTCAAATGAATGCACTTTCGAGTAAACTCTTTGGAGATAGCGGATTCCAAGTAGGTTTTGACATTGACTCTTATCAAGATTATCAATCTGGAAGTAGCCAAAATCGAACTGACTTAAATATTAATGCCCAGCAGAGTTTATTCAATGACAGACTTGTGGTACAGGTTGGAAGCCAAGTAGATTTGGAAGGAAGTTCCCAAAATTCCGAGCAAGCAAATTCAATTTTGGCTAATATAAGTTTTGAATATATGCTCACGGAAGATGGAAGGTGGAGAATAAAAGCTTTTAGAAAAAATCAATTCGAAAGTATCATTGATGGTCAGTTGGTTGTCACAGGAGCAGGCCTAATTTTCAATAGAGAATTTAACCAGTTCTTTGAACTTTGGAGACCTCCAGTTCAGGATCCTGACAAAACCAATCCAATTGATGAATTAAAGGAAAATCAAGTCAGAAAGGAGGAAGATGAAAATTAAAAAATATTGGATTTTCTTCCTCTGCTGGATTTTCTGTTTCACTGGATGTCAAATAAAAAAGTACATTCCTGAAGGGGAGTTATTGTATACAGGAGCCAAGCTCGAAATAGATAAACCAGAAGATTTAGAAGACTTCGGTAGCGTAGAAGGAGAACTTAATGAATTACTTCGACCTGAACCAAACTCTAAATTTCTAGGAATGCGCTTTGGGCTTTGGGCTCATTACAAAAACGAGAAGGAAAACCCAGGTTTTATTAATCGCTTTTTGAATAAAAAATTCGGTGAGGAACCAGTTTATCTAAGTGATGTGGATCAAGCCAGAACTGAGGAGCTTATCCTCAACAGGTTAGAAAACCGAGGTTTCTTCTATGGTTCTGCTAGTTCTGAAACCTTCAGAGATGAGAAATATGGAGATGTAACATACAAAGCCATAATATCCCAACCCTATATCTTGAGAGAAATTGAGTTGGACAGAGATTCACTCCAAATTGAACATGATATTAAAAGTTTATTAAGCAGTTCTAAACTTCAACCAGGAAGTAGATTTGATTTAAACACTTTAAATCAAGAGAGAGATCGAATAGATGAAGGCTTAAAGAAAAAAGGTTATTATGATTTCAATAGCGACTATTTAATTTTTGAGGCAGATACTAATATTTCTGATTCGTCCAGATTATTTAAACTGTATTTAAGGCTTAAAAACAATATCCCTGAAAATGGACTCTTGCCATTTCGGGTAGATCAAATCCAAGTTTTTCCAAATTACTCATTAGATGAAAATGCAGAAAAATTAGACACTGTCAGTTTAGATGGAAAGGAATTTATTCAGGGAGAATTAACATTTAAGCCAAAACTTCTAAATGACTACATCCTTATAGAAAAAGGAGAAAATTATGATCCAGATAAATCAAGGCTTTCTAGCAATAGATTAAGTTCTATCGGTAATTATAAATTTGTAAACCTCCGATATGAAGAAATAGGCGGATTAGACACTTCGGGGCATCTTTCTGCTAATTTCTATTTATCACCAATGACCAAAAGATCTGTAAGAGCAGAACTTTTAGGCATTTCCAAATCAAATAATTTTGCGGGGCCTGCACTGAATCTAGTTTATAGAAACAGAAATTTATTCCAAGGTGGGGAGACTTTTAATCTCACAGGCAAGATTGGCTATGAGTTTCAGGTTGCTGGTGGAGATAGATCTAAACTGCATTCGCTGGAATTAGGTCTAAGGGCTGATTTGATTTTCCCAAGAGTAATTTTCTTTGTTCCGATAAAGGAAAAATTTAGTTATTCTGTTCCAAAAACCAAAATAAGCATTGGTACGGAATATTTGAGCAGAGGGGGACTTTATAAGCTTAATTCATTTTCAAGTTCCTATGGTTATTTCTGGAATGCAAACCAATATGCCTACCATGAAATCAATCCTATTAGTATCAACATTGTCAACCTATCAGAAACCTCGCCGGAGTTTGATGAAATCTTAAATAATAACCCTTTTCTTAAAAAGAGTTTCGAGCAAAGTTTCATTGCTGGAATTAATTATACTTTCAACTATAATAAAATTAACGATAGGTTCAGAACCCATGGTTATTTCTTAGGGCTTGGATTGGACTTTGCAGGCAATGCTATTAATGGACTTGAGAAAATTTTGAACAAAGAAAATGGAAAAGTTTTTGGACTTGAATATGCCCAATATGCCAAAATGGATATTGACTTACGTTATCGCTTCAATTTTACAAACACCCAAACAATCGCAACCCGGCTTTTCGCAGGAGTTGGTGTCCCATTTAACAATTCCACTTCACTCCCCTATTCAAAACAATATTTTTCTGGTGGACCAAATAGTATTCGAGCATTCAGGATTCGATCCATTGGACCAGGAAGCTATATGCCTGAGGAATTTAATGACAATTCCTATTTTGACCAATCAGGTGATATTCGTTTAGAGGGTAATATTGAATATAGATTCCCTATGGTTTCCTATCTAAAAGGAGCACTTTTTCTAGATGCAGGAAACGTCTGGTTGATGAATGAAAATGAAGCTTTGCCAGGAGGAAAATTTAGTTCAAATTGGTGGAAAGAGATTGCAGTAGGGACAGGTTTCGGTTTGAGAGTAGATATAGAGTTTTTTGTTATTCGATTTGATTTAGCTACCCCACTTAGAAAACCTTTTTTACAAGAAGGAGAACGTTGGGGAAATTCATTCGACTTTGGAAGCAAAACATGGCGTAGAGAAAATCTGATTTTTAATTTCGCTATTGGCTATCCTTTTTGATTTATTTGAAATGAAACTAGAACATTTAGCCATTTGGGTAGAAGACCTTAAAAAAATGAAGGAGTTCTATTGCAATTATTTTGCAATGTCGGCTGGAGAAAAATACCATAATCCAAGCAAAAACTTTACTTCTTATTTCTTGTCTTTTCCGTCGGGAGCAAGGATAGAATTGATGCACAAACCTGGTTTACTAAGAGCATTAAATCGGGAAAATGAACTTGGCTTTGCGCATATTGCAATAGCGACTGGAAGTAAAGAGGAAGTATTAAAATATACTGAGAAGCTTCGCACAGAAGGATTTCGTGTTATTGCTGAACCCAGAACAACGGGTGATGGCTATTTTGAAAGTGTAATTTTAGACCCCGAAGGAAATCAAATAGAACTTACTATCTAATCATATGAAAAATATTCAAGCTTTTACTACAACAACCTTTGCATTCTTACTAATCTCTTATCATTCATTCTGTCAGGAAATTAAACCACCAAAAGGTTATTCTAATGACATTGGAAACATGGTTGCGATGCTGGATGACATCAAAGGAAGAATCCATCGCATCACAATGAATATGAATCAGGATCAAGTTGATTTTCTATTGGATGAGAATGCCAATAGAATTGGTGCCATGATTATGCATTTGGCCGCAACCGAAGCTTATTATCAAGTATTTACTTTCGAAAACCGAGAATTTAATGATGTTGAGAAAGAAAAATGGATGACTGGGCTAATGTTAGGTGATGATGCAAGAGAAGAATTTAAAGGCAAGCCTATTGCTTATTATTTCGAAATATGGGATGAGGTTCGTAACCAAACAAAGGAATTGTTAAAAGAAAAAGATGACAAGTGGTTTGCTTCTAAAGCAAAGGGAACCCAGATGAACTATTATTGGGCTTGGTTCCATGTCATGGAACATCAATCCAATCATATGGGTCAAATCGCTTTATTGAGATCTCGAGTTCCCCAATAAAAGGATTAAGGCAGCCAAATTATAGACTGCCTTAATCTTTTTATTTTTTATATGCTTCCCGAATAGCCCTGAATTCAGAGTTTGGTTTCCACTTGGGCCAATTATCGGAATTAGCTAAATTCTTCCCCACTTCATATAAAAGCTGAACGTCCTCTACTGCACCTTCAAGATTCCATCGTGAAGCGTCATATTCATCTGAAGGATTATGGTAATATTTTTGGACATATTCATCTTCTAGTGCTTTGCCATATTCCTTTCCCTTTTCAAAATGATCTATCCCATTACTGAAGTATAAAGCAGGCACTCCAATCTTCGCAAAGTTGAAATGGTCAGATCTAAAATAATATCCAGCTGAGGGAGTTGGATCAGGTGCAGAATATCTGCCTACTTTCTCAAGTTCAACATTCAATAAATCCTCCATCTCAGACTGACCAATTCCTATCAGTGAAACATCCTTCATTTTACCATAAGGATTGATGCCGTCCATATTGATATTGGCAACCGTTTTTTCTTTAGGGAAAATCGGGTTTTGAGCATAATATGCAGAGCCCCAAAGCCCTTGTTCTTCAGCAGTTACAGCAAGAAACACCACAGTTCTTTCAGGTTGCGGATCTGTTTTGAAAGCTTTCGCAAGCGCTAAAAGAGCAGCTGTTCCAGATGCATTGTCCAATGCTCCATTGTATATACTATCGCCTGTTTCATCAGGAGCTCCATATCCAAAATGATCCCAATGTGCGGTATAAATAATTACATCCTCAGGATTTTTTGATCCAGTAACTTTAGCGACCACATTTTTTGAAATGTTATAGTCAGCAATAACTTCCATAGCAGAGCTCGCTTTTAGATTCATTGGGATAGCCTGAAATTCAGCTTTTCTAGCTTTGGCAAGTAATTCTCTTCCATCTAAACCAGCCATTTCAAAAAGCTTGTTTGCTGTTGGTAAAGTTACCCAACCTTCAAATGCTGGGGTATAATTATTCGTACCCCGATCATCCAAATATAAAAGCGGTGAATTCCATTTGCCTTGCACCACATTAAATCCATAGCCAGCAGGAATTGTATTATGAACGATTAAACAGCCCAAAGCTCCTTGACGAATTGCCTCCTCGTATTTGTAGGTCCATCGACCATAATAGGTCATGGTATTTCCTTTAAAAAAGGCTTCATCCTCTGTTCCAAACCCTGGATCATTCACAAGAACAACCACTATTTTATCCTGGACATCAATATTTTTGTAATCGTCCCATCCATATTCCGGAGCAATTATACCAAAGCCTGCAAATACCATTTCGACATTCTCAAAACTAACTTCAGGATCGGTTCTTTGGGTCCAAAGCACATAATCTTTCAAGCCTTCAAAACTGACAGTTTCGGTAGACGAGCTTACCGTCATCTTTGAAGATGGGATTGTTTTTATGGAAACCATAGGTACATCTTGAAAATAAGAATCTCCATTCCCTGGCTCCAAACCCAGCGTTTTAAATTCATTTTCAAGGTAATTAATCGTAATTTCTTCACCTGCAGTAAATGGCATTCTACCCATGAACTCATCTGATGCAAGTTTTTCGAGTTTAGGTTCTAAATCTGAAATCTGGAACTTATAGGTCTCCTTTTCTACGCTTTGGCAGCTCCATATGAGACCTGCTAAAATTATAAGAGCAATTTTCTTTAACCACATATTCTTAAAGGTTGGATAATTCTAAAATTACTAATTTCTCACCATTGAAAATTCTATTTTTCTTCATTAACAATAATCTTAATTAAAACGAATCAAATCATTTACAAAACCTGCTTTGATTGGTTAATTACTATGTCTTTACTTTATTTTTCATTTTCAAATAAAAAGCATTTACATTTTTTTCTTTGATTGAAAAAGAAGTTTAAAAGTAAAAAGTACTAGAGGAGTTTATAATTTTAAAAAATCTCTAATCCAATCATTAAGATCCAAATCCAAGACCAAATGGATTAAATCAGTCTCCCCTTCATTCCTAATTAGATGGGGATCTGAGATTTTTAAATACCAGCAGTCCCCCTCTTTCATATCAACTACTGAATCATTTAACAGAATAGTAACAAGTGGATTTGAGAAAACGGGAACAAGTATTCTTACTTCGTTTTCTCCCAAATTTTGATCTAAAAGTCTCACTGTTCCTGCCCCTTGGGCTAATTTCATCAATCGGACTGAATATTTATCACATTCAAATAATTCTAAAATTGATGAAATATATGGGCATTTTTGAAGGGATGGAGTTGAAACAAAATCACTACCTTCTAGATCTATTGAATCCAACAGTTCTTTAGGTTTGTTGTCTTCTTTGGCGGTTAATGAAATTACAGACCAATCACCTTTATAATCCTTCCTCACAAATAATTGATCCCATTGGAGACCTCCCAAAGAACTTACTTCGTCTTGTAGTTTCTTGACATCAAATTGAAATGGAAATTTGATTCTATCGGTTTGAAGCATTCCTAATTAGCAGATTATCACCCAATAAGAAGAATTTGCTTGTATATCCCATCTGTTTTCATCAATTTTTACCTCACTCAATCAAAATCTAAATGACCAGCAAAGTTTTTCTGATCTTTTTCTTAGTCTTAAGTTTCAAATCTTATTCTCAAAATAAATTAAAAATTGGAGTAGCAGGCCTCACTCATGGGCATGTCGGATGGATTTTAGAAGCTAATAAAAGAGCGGATATTGAAATTGTGGGGATTGCCGAGGCAAATGAGGAATTAGCCCGTAGGCTTACCAGTCAATATGGAATTTCTCAAGAGTTGGTTTTTAAAGATTTGGATGAAATGCTCGAAGCCACCAAACCAGAAGCTGTAACTGCCTTCGGGAATATTTTTGATCACTTATCTGTAGTCGAAGCAGCAGCTCCAAGAGGTATTCATGTAATGGTCGAAAAACCTTTGGCAGTAAGCGTAGATCATGCCCAAAAAATGGCTGACTTGGCAAGGAAGCATAACATCCATTTACTTACTAATTATGAAACCACTTGGTATCCATCGGTAGAAAAAGCCCAAGAATTATTAGAAGAAGGTAAGGTTGGAGAAATGAGAAAATTAATTGTAAGAGATGGGCACAGAGGCCCAAAAAAGATTGGAGTAAGTGATGAGTTTTTAGAATGGCTTACCGATCCGAAGTTGAATGGAGGTGGGGCAATTATTGATTTTGGTTGCTATGGAGCCAATCTATCCACTTGGCTAAAGGAAGGAAAAAAACCGATTTCAGTCACAGCTGTCACTCAGCAATTACAAGCAGAAAATAATCCGAAAGTTGATGATGATGCCACTATCATTCTTACATACGAAGACTCTCAGACAATTTTGGAACCTTCCTGGAACTGGCCTATTGGAAGAAAAGACATGGAGATTTATGGGCTGACTGGAGCCATCTTTGCAGATAATGGAAAAACTTTACGTGTTAGAATGGCCGAAGGCTACGATGGATTTAAAGAAGAGACGATGACTTTTGAAAACCGAATGACCCCATTTGACGATCCGTTTACTTTTTTGATTGCTGTGATTCGAGGGCAAATTCAATTAAAACCCTATGACTTGAGTTCTTTAGAAAACAACCTGATCGTAGTTGAAATATTGGAAGCGGCTGTGGAAAGCTCAAAAAGTCATAAAACTGTTTTCATTAAATAAACTTTATTTATCAAGCATAATTCCCACAATCCCCCAAGGATTTCTCATAAACTAGCAATATTTAATTACACGATTTTTGAACTATTAATATGATAGACATTAGAATTCTTTATTCTGATTTTTTCACTTCCTTCATGTGATCTGTCAATTCTATTTTATTTGATACTGGATCCAAAGACATCAAGTATCTATAAATAGCTCTTAAATCCACCTCATCCATTTGTGAAAAACTACCCCATGGCATAGGTGAATATTCATAAATCCTTCCCGCTTTAATCCTTTCCACAAAAGTATCTTCGGTCCAAGAAGCTAAAATTCCTGTTTCAGGATCAGGAGTTAAATTAGGAGTAATAAATTTTGCTCCTGGAACTTCTTCAAATTCCAAACCACCACTAAATTTAGGACCCGTAAATTCTCCCGTCATTAAATCTCTTGGAGAATGGCAGCCCACACAATTTGCTACTGAATTTGCTAAGTATTTACCATAAACTTCTGATACTTCAATATCTACCTTCTTCGGTGGAGTCATTTCAGGTCCTTCAGGTTTAATTAATCCCAAAGCCAAAATAGCTTTACCAAGGAAATTATATTCTGTTGGTTCAATGAAATTATTAACAGGTTTTTGAGATCTCAAAAATGAAATAATAGAGGCTACATCATAATCAGACATATTCTGAAATGGCATTAATGGAAAAATAGGTCTTCCATCATGACCAATTGAATTTCTCATCACTCTTGCTACTTCTCCATCTGTGAGTTTTCCGATTCCAGTTTCCATATCAGGAGTCAAATTTCTCGATCTAATAATACCTGGGTCAAAGTCAAATTCTCCTCCACCAATCAAGGGTAGATCTATCCCATTCTCCACTTCGAGTGCCCTTTCAGGAGGATTATGGCAACCCGCACAATGCGCAGGTCCATAAACAAGGTATTTTCCTCTAGCGATCATCGTTGAGTCGGAACTTGCTCTAATTTCCGGGTAGGGGGCATCGTATTTTTGGTCCCATTTCAAAAATACAAAGCTGACAAAACCCAAAACGAATAAGATAATGACGCCTACGATCCATGCAAAAATTTTTAAAAGCTGTTTCATACGTATATAAAATTGATGTTTAAATCATCTTCATTAGTTTATACTGATTCAAATACCTGTATTGGAAAAATCTAAAATAGAATTGAAACAAAAAATTTAATTCCTTATAAAATAGTTTTAATTACCTGAAAAACAGTTTTTTATATTTCAATAAGTTAAATATAATTTTTTAATTAATCATTGTATTATTTATAGTTATTTCAAAAAAATAAAAACCATCTCCCCATTAAGAGAGATGGTTTTGAAATATTTTTACAAAAAATTATAAAGACACTTTCATGCCAGTTTCTGCAGATTTTAAGATTGCTTGAACAATCCGAATATCACGAAGCCCTTCCTCGCCGGGAACTAGAACTGGTGTTCCTTCCATAATAGATTTTGCATCATGATCCATTTGATTGGCTTGTTGCCAAGGAACTTGGTAAGGGAAATTTATTTCACCTAATGGACTCTTACCTTGATTTCCGTTATATCCAGAAAATGGCTCCATTTCAATCTTTCCTTGTTCACATTGAATCGTTAAAAAATTAGTATTCTCAAAAAACGAGGTTTTGATAGAAGCCATGGCACCACTTGGGAATTCCAATTGAGCCTCTACTATTTCACCTAATCCATTCTTATATATTTCTGGTCTTTCAGCCCAAACTTTTGCTGCATTTACAGATATAGGTTCTTCTCCAAAGCCCAATCGTGCACCTTGGATTGCATAGACCCCCATATCGTATATTACTCCACCTCCCATTTCACGCTTTTGCTTCCAGTGATCAGTCCTGTTTTCTCTGTATCCGGCTGCACAATCCACTTTTAAAACATTTCCTAATTCTTTGTTTTTAACAATCTTTTGAAACGCCTGAGTATTGGGCTCATGTTGGCAGCGATAACCTATAGATAAATTGACATTATTCTCTTTGCAAGCATCAATCATAGCTTGACAATCCTCCGCCGTCACGGCCATCGGCTTTTCGCACCAAACATGCTTTCCCGCTTTTGCCGCTCTAATTACATATTCTTTATGCATTGAAGGAGGTAAAACCACATACACCACATCTATATTTGGATTATCGGCTATGGAATCAAAATTTTCATAACTGTAAACGTTCTCCAAAGGGATATTATATTTCCCTCTCCACATGGGGATTTTGGAAGGAGTTCCAGAAACTATACCGGCCAAATAGCAATTTTCTGTCTGTTGTAAAGCTAGGGCTAATAAATCTGTACTGTAATATCCCAACCCAACTAATGCAACTCCAAGTTTGTCTCTTTTAGGAATCTTTGGATTAGCGAATAAACTGAAGGGCGAAACTAAACTCGCACCTGCTGCGAGAGATAAAGTTTTAAGAGAGTCTCTTCTTGAAAAAATCTTCATAAAGTTAAATTTGGTTTGGGGTTAACAATTGTCTTGGATCAATTTAAGAGAATCTTCGAAAGGTTCAAAAAATCAGTAACTTAGATTTAAACAATAAATCAATTATAGCCATGAAAAATGTGTTCTTTTTCCTTCTAGTTATTCTATCATTCAACAGTATTTCCAAAGGTCAAACTCAGCCTTATTTAGATTTTGAAACTGCCACATATATTTCTGATGCTGCACAAAAAAAAGCAGTGGAAGAGGGTTGGAATATGGTAATCGTAATCTTAGATGGGGGTGGAAACCTGATTTCTCTGAGGAGAATGGATGGAGTACAAATTGGAAGTATTGATGTGGCAATTGCAAAAGCCAAATCTGCAGTTTACTTCAAAAGACCAACTAAGGTATTTGAAGATGCTATGAAAAGTGAAGGAGGAGGCAGAATAGCCACTCTCCCCAATATTGTAGCAGTTGAGGGAGGACTTCCGATTTTCAAGGACGGTATATGTATTGGATCAATTGGTATTTCAGGAGCCACTTCTCCACAAGATGGAATAGTAGCTGCTGCAGGTATTTCTGTGATCGAATAAAATGAGGTGATATTTAAGAGAATTATAATACATAGCTTATACTTTATTAATAATTGCTCAGTTCATTTTCGTTTTGACCTTTAATGCGGAAATTCAAACCTATAGAACCGTATGAGTCATGATGAAAATTTACTTCATCAGAACTAAAGTTGAAATTAGAGAAGCTCCACTGTAATTGCATTTTAACATTCTCAAAGCCAAATCTGAACTGAAGACCCGGTTCAAAGACGACCTGCTTATTATTTTTTTCAAATTGACGTCTCAAATCTGAAAGGCGATTAGAATCATTTATTCGCATCCCTCGGTCTTCGATAGAAACATAGGCTATTCTTGGAATAAACGAGCATTCAAAATACTTGCTAATGAATCCAATAGAAGGTTGAATAAATGGTTTTGTAATACTAACATTCAAATACTCTAGACCATTGAAATTTTTGTTTTTAATACCACTAAAGCCAATACCACCCAAAACTTCATAACCGATTTTTTTATTTTGACTTCTTCCATAAATACCTCCCCCAAATTCCACATAAGTACCATTACCTTTCCAGTCTTGGATTTCAGGGTCTCCTTCCCCTCCCATACTGTAAAAACTTGAAATTATTGCAACTTTATCAGACAAGGCGTAGCCTCCCTGAAACCCAAACCCACGGGATGCATCATCAGATTGATAAAGATTAAGAGCCGCATTTGAGCTGGCATAACTTGGATTGATACTTACTTCACCTTTTTTTTCAAACATAGGAGCATTATGCCCAACATTGGAATAAACAATTGGAGAACAGGAATTTATCGCAAAAGATATGAATACAGCAAAGCAGATATTTTGGATCCTATTTTTCATTTTTTCCTAATTTTCTAATGAAATTATCCTAATGAAAATCAAATCGCTAATTGATAAATACCAATACTAAATTAAATTTTAGCATGTTTTACTAATCCATATTCTAACTTACAAATCAAATTTCACTGTGATCAAACCATATCTTGGCTGAACCAAGTAAGAATAAGTACTGATTAAATTATCTGAAAAACTATCCCTTCGAATCGAACGGGTGTCTAAAATATTCCATACAGTAAACCTGATTTCCCATGGACTAGATTTGCCTTGATAGCTCAAAAATGCGTTTAAGAAATCAAATTCGCTTTGAGTATCAGCCCCTGTGTTATTGTAAGTGTTGAGGGCGTAATCTGCATTCAATTTCAATCCTTTCCAGATATCAAGGTCAATTTCAATTTTTGGAGTATGGGTATTAAATGTGTTTTTTGTACTCTGACCTTGATACCTATTAGTAGTAAAATTATAACTCAGATCAACTTCCAGTTTTTTGAAAAAAGTGGTCGTTCCTTTCAGTTCGTAGGTCTGTGAAAATTGTTTATTCTGATTCACTACATCATTAATCAGGTTATTTGTGGTGAAGGAGTTCCATGTTCCGCCCGCACTTATTTTGAACTTGTTAAACTTCTTATCAATGTTCAGATTACCATTCAAAGTTTCGTTGACAGGATCAATATTCAAGACCGTTAAAAATCTATTGATCCCTTGAAAATCCGTGGTGGTTACTAAATCATTTTTCTTTCTCTGCCAGTTAACAGTTCCATAAAAATTCAAAGAAGAAAAGAAATCATAATGAGTATAGTACAAAGAATGATTCGAAAACAAACCATTGTCTAACATTCGGTTCCCTGTGAAAATCGAATTATAATCCTGAATCACATAGCCCTCGGCTAACTTTTGCACATCCATAAAACTCGCAGTAGCCTGATACCTATAGGTCAAAGAGCGATTGGATTTAATAGCCCATTTGGCATACATCCCGGGCAAAAACAAATATTTTTCAGTTTCTGATTTATCCTCAAACTGCCTATCCTGCCAAGCATATCGATGAGCATAGATTGTTGGACTCAAGATGAAATCTTTCCATTTGGTTTTATAAGTCATCCCCAAATAAAGATCCTGTATTCCAAAGCGATTATCGTTTTCAAATTCAGAAAAAGATGTTTCTGAACCTGGTAAAACTTGGCTTAAATCAGATATCATATCCTGCCTCGTATCCGAATAACCCAAACTCCAATTCAAATGATTGGTTGCATTGAGAATCTGGTAATAATTAAATGCACCTTCCATGGTACGTGAATGCACTTGTTGCCTTTGTAAAAAACGATAGCTCTCCTGATCCAAAATAGGAAGCAATCCCATAAAAGGTTTTTGATTGGTCGTCAGGTCATACAAAGGATCTTGGTATTTTTTCTCCCAGTTTAATTCCATAGAAAAAACCTGCTTTTCATTAGGCGCATGGTACCATTCCGCTTTTTGTTGAACGCTGTAAGGTCTTCTCGATTGAATATTATCAATCTGCTGTCGAATACTTCCAAAGTCTGAATCCATAATATTTCTATTCTGGATATCTGACATTTTACCAAAGATTGAATATTTAACATAGGTTTCTTCTTTGGGAGTGTAAGTCACTGCATATTTCATCAATCCGGAAGCATTCTCCACCTTACTCGCAGAAGTCAAAGTTTCCTGATTGTTTTCATCACTTCTCAAATAAGTTCGTTGAGAATTACTTCCTAAGCGATTCTCAGAGGTGGATCCAATAATAAATCCCGAATGCCTCCATTCTTTGCTTGGATTATAGTTTAAATTAAAAGCTCCCAA
>NZ_JAHEBC010000081.1 GCF_024642405.1 Algoriphagus sp.
GTATGAGCTAGTCATAGAAATATCTCCAAGATTTAAAAAAGCTGAACTTGATCCGACAAAAATTTCTTGTCTTAAAGTTTCAAAACCTAAAAAACTAGCTTCTAATTCATAATCCCCGGGAGATATATCTACAAGTGTAAAAAGTCCTGCTTCATCAGAAATAGCACCTGTTACAAAGCTGCTATCTGAGGCTTTTTTCAATAATACATTCACATAAGACAGTGCCTCATTGGATGTCTTATCTATAATTTTCCCTGAGACATTTACCTTTGATTCTTGTGCGGAAACTACCTGAGAAAGAAATACTAAGAAAATAGCAATGGAGTTTTTAATCTTCATCCTTTTCAAAATAATTATGAAAGTAAAGTAACTGATACTGCACGGCATCTCTCCAATAATCCCAATTATGTTCACCTGGATTTGCGGTAAAGCTATGAGGTATTTTCAGGTAAGTAAGTTCTTCGTGAAGTTTTAAATTGACTTGATAGAAAAAGTCACCTGTTCCACAATGAATTACTAAGGGTAAATTATTTCTGTTCAATAAATGAAGTTGTCCCAAAACAGAGTATTCCTCCCATCTTTCTGGAAATTCAGCTCTGGAACCTAAATATTTTTTCATATTCCAACTTTCAGGAAAAGGAGCAATATCAACTCCACCACTCATACTTCCTGCCACTCCAAAAATATCTTGATTTCGGATTGCTAAATACAGAGCCCCATGTCCTCCCATACTCAAACCGGTAATGGCTCTGCTTTCCCTGGTTTTTTTAGTACTATAATTTTCATCGATATAATTGATCAGTTCATCTGCGATGTAAGTTTCATATTGGGAGCTAGGATCTACCGGACTATCCCAATACCAACTATCAAAGTTCCCATCTGGAGTGACTAGAATCATTTCATATTGATCCGCCAAACTTTCTATATGAGGAGCAATTTTGACCCATGTTGCATAATTTCCAGAATGCCCATGAAGTAAAAAAACTACTGGATATTCTTTAGCACTACTATATGATTTTGGGGTAATGACTACTGCTTTTATTTCTTTGTTCATCACCTTACTAAAGGTAGCGACCGTATCTACTGCAGCAAAAGATGAAACTGTTAAGAATAAAATCGGGAGGATAAAAAGAAGTTTTTTTTTGATAGCTCGCATAAAGGAAATAGAAAGAGTTAATCAAAAGATGGATATCCTATATTGGATAACAAGTGAAAAGGTACTGGTGGTTTGTAAGCGAGATAGAGTGCACTTTTTTTAATCAAATAAAAAAGTTCTAATTCAGATTTTGCTAAAAATCAGTCCTTAGGTTTATTGATTTTCTAACTTAGGTTATTTGTATCTAAATATTATTTATTAGTTTAAGTCAAAGAATTAAATACCTTAATATGAACGGATTACTATTAAAATTTCAATTTTTTATTTAGTGCTATGAGAAATTATTATTACATCATTCCCTTATTTTTCTTGCTTTGGAATTTCGTTCCATCATTTGCCAGACAGAATTCTGATTTTGAAATCATTCGCAAAAGAGTCTTTGATGAATATCAAAATAGCCCTAATACGAAAGATTTGGATGAGGAGGTCAATAAACTCTTAGCTTCTATTAGTTCAAATGGGAGTTGGGAGGATATAAATTATTCGGATAAGTCCATGACAGGGTGGAAACCTGATATTCATATCAAGAGGCTCGGAAAATTAGCAAAGGCCTATTCAAGATCAAATAGCAGCCTTTATCAGAATCCCGAGCTTTATGAAACAATTATTTCAGGGATGAAATATTGGACGAGTTTAGAACCAGCACCAAAATCTGATAATTGGTGGTGGCTCAGTATTAGTGTGCCACAAGAAATAGGACGTTTATTAATAGCAATGCGATTTGCAGAACCCACTACACCAAGTGATCTTGAAGAGGCTATGCTGGAATGGATGAACAAAACTGTTTCAATTACCACAGCTCCCGGAAAAGATGGTTCTAATCTGACCGATATTGCTCAGCATATGATTATGCAAGCTGTACTGATTGAGGATTCTGAATTATTGAACAGTGCAGTCTCTGTGACTTCTGAATCTATAAAAGTGACTCAGGGTGATGGGATTCAGCGAGACGGATCCTTCCATGCACATGGGCCGGAACTTTACATGCATGGATATGGAAGAGAATATTTATCTGGGATCAGAAATGTTGCTGTTTTCACAGTAGGGACAAGTTATTCTTTTTCTCCAGATCAAATTGCTTTGATCTCTGATTTTGCTCGAAATGGATACCTTCAGTCCATGAGGGGGAGATATATTGACTTCAGTGTAATAGGAAGAGGAATCGCACGAAATAATGCTACAAGAACGAATTCAAGTTTGGTAAAACAACTTGAAGAAATAGATATTGAAGAACATAAAGATGAGTACCAAAACGCTATTGATCGAATAGAAGGAAAACAACCGCCCTCTTATCAAATAAAACCAAGAAATATTCATTACTGGAGATCTGATTATACTGTTCACCATAGACCAGAGTTTATGGTTTCAGTGAATATTGCCTCTTCACGGACTATTAGGACTGAATCAGGAAATAATGAGAATCTTAATGGACAATGGTTGACCGAAGGCGCCACTAACATTGCAGTTAAAGGAGATGAATATTTCAATATTTTTCCCAATTGGGAATGGAATAAGATTCCGGGCACTACTACACCTGAAAACAAAAAATTGCGAAAAAGGACCAATTGGGTAGCAGAATTGGGGAATGCAGATTTTGTAGGAGGTGTAAGTGATGGATTAAATGGAGTTACTGTTTATAAAATGGATGACTATAAAACTAAGGCAAAAAAGGCCTGGTTTTTTTTCGAAGATAAAATTATCTGCTTGGGAGCAGAGATTTCTGCTGATCGTCCGGAAAACATTAATACAACAGTTAATCAATCCAGATTACGGGGATCTGTTTCGATCGCAGGTCCAGGAGATTTCAAGGTATTAGATGCGGGATATTCAGAATTTAGTAAAGACCTTAATTGGATCTTTCACGATGATATTGGCTATTATTTTCCTACCGATCAAAATATTGTGATTTCAACTAAAGATCAACCAGGTTCTTGGAGGGAGATTAATGGGAACTCATCCAATAAACCTATCCAAAAGGATATTTTTAAAGTTTACATCAATCATGGTCTGAATCCCAAAAACGCAAAATATAGCTATGTTTTATTACCTGGGGTCGAAACACCAGAAGAACTCAAAGCCAAAACTGTTTCTGAGATTGAAATACTAAGTAATGATGGCAAGGTGCAAGCGGTAGAAGATAAATCAAATAGCTTGTTAGGATTCGTATTTTATGAAAAAGGCAACTTTGAATGGGAAGGAAATGAGCTAACTGTGAATCAACCTTGTTTGGTTCAAATTCAAGAAGGAAGTGATGGAAAATGGAAAGTAAGTTTAGCAGAACCCACGCAGCTTTTGAAAGGATCGATTCAAGTAACTTTGAAAATTGATGGGAAATCCAAATCTATAAATTTTGATCTCCCAAAAGATGATTTTGCTGGTTCTACAATCAGCCAAACTATAGATATTGGATAATCAATAATCCCTTTCGAAGAAAAATATAAATCATCAGAAATAATCGATTTAGTTTTTCTTTGAAGTCTGTGTTAGCACCTGTTCGATAAATAGTTTTTCAAGCGTCTCAGCTAAATTATTGCTGAATCCTGTATGTGGTCTAGAAGTTTGGATAATCGAACTTCTAACGGCTGTCAGCCACCTAAACCTGGAAGCCAGATCCATTTCAGCGATTTGTCCACCTGAGGGTTGACCTAGGCAGATTTTATGAAAAGATTCTAAATTTTTTTGAATCATTTCAAGATCGGCCTCCGGATCTAGTACCAAAAGTTTTTTCTTTTCAAGAAGAACCTTGGAGTCCAAAAAACCGCTTTTCCAATCGCAAACAATTACGCCAACGTTAATAAATTCTTCACGCTCCACTCTAGGTACCACCCGAATGATGGCATATTCATATAAGTGCTGTCCTTGCATCTTGAGCTTCTTTTTTGAATTGATCTGATTTGGATAATCTTTGTGTTAGAAAATCGGAATAAACTTTTTTGATTTCATCGGGATTTTCCGAATCTCCTCCGGCTAAAAGCCATTCATCGGGCAGTACTGAAACTAAATCCTTGAATATTTCCTCAT
Source organism: Algoriphagus sp. (assembly GCF_024642405.1). Classification (GTDB taxonomy): domain Bacteria; phylum Bacteroidota; class Bacteroidia; order Cytophagales; family Cyclobacteriaceae; genus Algoriphagus. The sequence continues at coordinate 4,178 of NZ_JAHEBC010000081.1, forward strand.
TTAGTAAGGAATTGAATTCTTCGTTTACTTCATCAAGGTGACTCGCTATAGGTAAAAGAACATGGTTTTTAATAATGGGAAAAGTCCCGGTAGCATTTTTCTCCCAATTGGTCCAAGAGTGATGAAATAAAAATGCTGCACCATGATCTATCAGCCAAAGTTCCCGGTTCCACATTAGCATGTTCGTATTTCTAAATGTCCTGTCTACATTTGTAATAAACATATCAAGCCACACAATCTTGGAAGCCAAAATAGGATCAATACTCATTGCCAAGGCATCATAATTAATTGCCCCAGATAAGAAATGCAGGGCAAGATTTAGACCTTGACTTCCTTTTAACAAATCTTGGATCTCCTCATCTCCTTCTGATCTACCAAAGGCTGGATCAAGGTTGGCAAATACTAGTTCAGGAACTTTCAATCCAAGAACCCTGGCAATTTCACCCCCTAAAAATTCTGAGATTAATGCCTTCTCTCTTTGTCCAGCTCCCCGAAACTTTAGTACATATTTAAAGCCGTCGTCAGCATCCGCCAAGGCGGGTAAAGACCCCCCTTCCCGTAAAGGAAGGATGTACCGGGTAACATTTACCGTTCGAAGATTAAAATTATATTTCATGTGTTGAAAAGAAGAAAAACTGTTCTTTTATCCAATCTTTAATACCGGAACAAAAGTTCATTCTTCAAAATTAAAAGATAAGGAATGATTTATGTTCTAGCTTTTATAAAATACTAAAACCAGATATCATGAAATCATTTTCATTCTTTGTTTTATTAACTCTTTTGATGGTCACAAAAGGGATAGCTCAATCCTCCAATGATAGGCAATTAATTTCAGAAACAGTTCAGCTTTATTTTGATGGGATGATGCAACGTGATAAAACAAAACTGGAAAAAGCTTTCATCACAGAAGCGAGATTGATCGGGTACAGAGGAGAAAATTTTACTTTGACCACTTTCGAAACTTGGGCTGAAGCAACTTCAAAAGGGGAGGCTAGAAACCCTACTGAATTTAAAAATGAGATTGTTTCAATTCGTGTTCAAGGCAATGCAGCTGCAGTTGAAACAGAATTATATTGGCCTGGAATTTACTATTACGATTTTCTGACTTTGATGAAAATCGAAGGAACATGGAAAATAGTCAACAAAAGTTGGTCTGAAAGAAAACTTTGACTCTGATCGAGGCTATCGACTTTTTTTGTTTAAGCCAATTGAGAGAGGTTAGGAGATGCTTCTTAAATTTTTGATGCCTTAGGACGGTTCTTGTTTTGTAAGTAAAGCATTATGAATTTTTAAAACCTGAGGGATAAGAAGTTTATTATCCACGTTTTTAATGATAAAATCAGATATTTTATTTTTAGCCTCATCCGGCATTTGCTGGTCTATGATCTGATTTATCTGTTCCTCGGTTCTATGATCATCTCTCATAAGAACTCTTGCTACTCGTACTTTTAAAGGAGAACTGACATTTATTACATAATCTAGATCCTGATTACTTCCACTCTCAAATATCAATGCGGCTTCTTTAAGAACGTAAGGACTTTTTTGCAGTGTGACCCATGATTTAAAGTCTTTTCCTACAGAAGGATGAACAATTGAATTGATCTTTTTTACTTTTTCTGGATCAGAAAATACTTCTTTTGACAAATAAGCTCTATTCACGGAACCATCTTCCAGGTAAGAATCGGTGCCAAAATTGGATTTGATTTCTTTGATTAATTCCGGCTCATTAGCCATTAGCCATTTTGCCCTATCATCGGCAAAGTAGGTCGGGATACCTAATATTTGAAAAATTTTTGCAACGGTGGATTTTCCGGAACCTATACCGCCAGTGAGGCCTACTAATAAGGGCTTCTTATTACTCATATTTGAGTTTTATTGTTGCGGGTTCAACACGAACTTGTTCTAAATATGAAGGCATTGGTTCAACGATGACAGCGATCGTACTATCTTCTTTATTTCGATTGGAATAGTTTAAAATTGCCTCAAATTCTAAATCCTTTAATTCGTCAGATTTTCGCTCATCAACCAAATAATTAATCATAATAACGACTTCCTCATTTTCCATGGTAACCGTTCTCGGAAAATTCACTTTTTTTACTTTCAGCCTTTTGTTACCATTTAGGAAAGCAACCACATCAAATTGAACTTTGATCGAATTTTGTTCTAAAGTGAGTTGGTCATCTAAATTTTTTGGAATTTCCAGCTTCACATCCTGATCGATATTTGTATCGATCTTATTCTTATTCATTTGAATAGGAAAAACCCCATTAAAGGTTTTCAGGATTGAACTAGGACCGCTAATGCTTATTGTTTCAGGAGTAAATTTAATTTCATCAAGAATTCGATGATTATTAGCCATTGAAAAGCTCAAAGAGTCTAAAACAGGTCTAAGTTTTACGGTTTGGATTTCATCAATTTGAAAATGAATTGAGTCTTCAAGAACTGAAATTAGCTGCGTGGGACTCAAGAATTCTCCTAAAGTTCTTTTAAGATCAGAAGTGAGAATGTAGTTTTTTTCGGCAGGATCACTTAATTCAATCGGGTAGGGGCTTTCGTTGATATTGAAATATTTTCTCAATAAGTCCCATCCGTTTCCATTGATCTCAATTTCTATACTGGTAGGTAATTTTTTGACTGGCATGTAAGCCTCACTATTGTAAACCATTTCTATAGGGAAATCTACAATAGTATTATAGTCGTCCTTGTTAAGGGCGTTTAAAATCCAAAAAGTGGTAGCTGCTGCTATGCAGAGAACTACCACTTTCAGATCAGAGAGTTTTTTAGGAGAAATCCCTTTTGAGGATTTTTTAGTTTCCGGCAAAATTCAATTTATTTACTTGGTGTCGTTTTTTTGGAGAAGTCTAAAGAGATCGCTGATTTTTCAACAGTTACTTTCAAACCTCTATCTAATTCAAGAATGACTTTATCGGTATCAACAGAGCTTACTTTTCCATGAAGTCCTCCGATTGTTACTACTTCGTCACCTTTTTTTATTTCTTCAATGAATTTTTTGCTCTCTTTTTGTTTTTTCTGCTGTGGCCTGATCATGAAGAAATACATGATTAGAATTATAGAACCGAACAAGAAAACTTGTCCCATAATTCCTCCACCGCCAGCAGCGGCCTGCGCTAATACTGTAGTAATCATGCTTATTTTTTAACTGGTCCAACTGGAGTTGCCGCACCAGCTATTTTTGGTGTTACTGTACCTTTCATTCTCAATCGGGTTACAGTTGGGTTTGTGTTTGCTTGAATACTAACTGTAGGAGCTTGGGCACCACGCTTAGAAGTAGAGTTGAAAACTACTTTAACATATCCTTCTTCTCCTGGTTTGATCGGAGTTTTAGTCCAATCTGGAGTGGTACAGCCACAAGATGCTGTGATATTTGATATCACTAATGGAGCCTGTCCAGAATTCACAAAGCTAAATTCATGCTCGATGATCTGGCCTTCGTTAATATTGCCAAAATCATATTCCATTTCAGGAAATTGAAATTGACCCAAAGTGCTAGGATCCGCAACTTGAGATGCTTGTGCATTTACCGGGGTTACAGAAGTATTGCTGGTTTCTAAAGCAGCAATTTTCTCTTCAAGCGCTTTTATTTTAGCGTCTTGGTCACTTTTTTGGCTGCAGGAAGTCCCCAAGGCAAGGCATAGGGAAAGTGCTGCAACACTCAACATGTTGATTTTCATATTAATTATCTCCTTGGTTTATTTGATCGATTAATTTGTTGACATCATTAAGCAGATTCTCTGCTTTATTTTTAGCTTCAGTGATTACACGCTTTCCTTCAGTTTTTGCTTCATTAAAGTGTGTTTCTTTTCCTTCCACTAGTTCACCGACTAAATCTTCCAATTCTTTTTTGTACTTCGAAAGTTTAAAAGTCAGTCTGTCTCGGGTATTCTCTCCTGCATCAGGGGCAAAGAGTATTCCTATTGCTGTACCTACTCCTGCTCCTAAAAGGAATGCTAGAAATGAGTTATTACTGTTGTTGCTCATAATATTGTTATTTATTGTCCAAAAGTCCTCTTCCGCTTTTACGGATTTCACCACTTTCGGTTAGCTCTTTTGACATGACATCTAATAATCCATTCACAAATTGCTTGCTTTTTGGAGTACTATACGTTTTTGAAATGTCAATATATTCGTTTATGCTGACCTTAACCGGGATGCTTGGAAAATTCTTCATCTCGGCCAAAGCCATAGAAATAATGATTTTATCAGTATAGGCTAATCTCTCAATGTCCCAATTTTTGGTTTTCTGAGAAATTAACTCTTTGCTTTTTTCATCATTTTCAATGGTGAAGTTAAAGATATTTTGAAAAAACTCCTTATCCTCCTCCCAGTTCATTGCAATCTCAGGAAGTTGACTGCTTTCTGATTCATCCAAAAGTGATGAATTCTTCAAAACTTTTGATGCCAGACTTCTAACAACAGATTTGTTTTCTGTCCAGTTCAAATCTTTCTCTGAGAAATAATTAAGTATTACCTCGTTTTTAAAGATGATTTTCTTCAGAATTTGATCAGCAAGTTCAAAATCCTGCTCTAAGGTAGGGTTTGAAATGCTAATATAGGACTGATATTCTTCAGACGGTTTGATATAGTCTCTAAACCACTGGCTTATTTCCAATTCTAAGTCGTCTAAATTTGCATTATTACGTGCTACAGCAGCTATGTATGCATTTGATTCCCGGATATGCTTGAGTACTTGATTATTTGCCAAGTTCAATTCATTCGCAAATCCAGCAGGATCATCCCCATTAAATTTCCTTTTTTTATCAAACTCTTTTGATACATGCTTTGCAAAAGCTTGAAGTAATTCGATAGCAAGTAGATATAGTTGCGGAATTCTCTCTGCAGAGACAACCATATTTTTTAATAAAAATTCCTTATCCTTTTGATTCGCTGCTTTGAATTGTTTCAAAGCTTCCAAAACTACTTTTTTTATTTTTGGAGAAGCCTCACTTGCATTTAAGGCTTCTTTATTCCCCAGGTTTTCTTCAAATAGCTTCATAGCAAGTTTTGCTTCCTCATTTAAAGCAGCCTTGTCTTGAACCTCCATACTGTTGAGGTCGGGCAAAAAAGATTCTTTAATAAAATCTTTCGCCAGATTTAAATTTGATCCCTTACACTGTTCATAAGCGTAAAGGTTTTGGAATGCCTTGACCCTAAGTATTCTTCTATTTAACATATCTTCGAAATGGAGTTGCAAATATAGGTAATTTGCATGGGGTATACCCACGGCTTTATAGACAAAAAAACCACCGAAAATTCCCTTTCGGTGGTTTTAAAATGATTTGTTAAATTCTTAGAATGGTAGTTTTACTTTTCCCATTGCTGTGATTCTTGCTTTTGCAGTCTCAATTGCTGCCTGTTGGGCTGGAATATTTTCGTTGCTTGATTTTTCTAAAATCACTAGACATGTATCGTAGATTTTTTCAGTTTGCTGATAAACCATCTCTTTTATATAGCCCCCAAGGTATTCGGCACCTACATTAATAACCCCTCCAGCATTAATCAAGAAGTCAGGAGCATATACGATTCCTTTTTCTAAGAGAATCTTTCCATGCTTTGCTTCATCTTTCAATTGATTGTTTGCAGCACCAGCAATAACTCCACATTTCAAACGATCGATGGTTTCATCATTAATGGTCGCACCTAAAGCACAAGGAGCATAAATATCCATATTAAGGTCATAGATCACGTTTGGATCAACAACAGTCGCCCCGGTATTTTTTGCTACTTGCTTTAATTTATCCTCAAAAATGTCTGTGATCATTACTTCGGCACCTTCTTTTACTAAATATTCGATTAAATATTTACCTACCTGGCCTACACCCTGTACCACAATTTTCTTCCCGTTTAATGAATCGGAACCAAAAGCTTTTTTTGCTGCGGCTTTCATTCCCATATAGGTACCAAAAGCAGTTACTGGAGAAGGATCTCCTGCTCCACCTTTGATCTCTGGAAGTCCTGCCACATGACGAGTTTCCATTCTGATATATTCCATATCAGATGTACTCATATTGACATCCTCCGCAGTTACATATCTTCCGCCAAGACTTTCTATGAATCGACCAAACCTTCTCATGAAGGCCTCATTTTTCAAGGAAGGATCACCTAAGATTACAGCTTTCCCTCCGCCAAGATTCAACCCTGCCAAGGAATTCTTAAAGGTCATTCCTCTTGATAATCTCAATACATCTGTGATAGCCTCTTCTTCGGTGGCGTATGGCCACATCCTTGTTCCGCCAAGTGCTGGTCCCAACACTGTATTGTGAATACCGATAATCGCTTTTAACCCTGTGGGTTGGTCATGGCAAATCACGACTTGCTCATGGTCCATGGTGCTGATTTGTCCAAAGATGGAGCTTTCTCGCACAGTTTCGGTAGCTTTAATCTCTAACATGTGAACTTAGCTTTTTAGAATGTGTTATATTTGGGACTTAACCTGGATAAAAAGGCTGATACAAAATTAAATACTTTTATTGGCCTACAAAGAATTAATTTATCTAGTTTCTGCAAACATATTTCTCGATTTTAAAATTTTTATTTGGTGAAGCCGCTTTGGAGACTTAATAAGTATTTGTACAAATACAAGGGATTATTGCTTTTGGGAATAATATTTACGGTTATTTCAAACATTTTCGTAATTATTCCGGCTCAGTTGGTTAGACTGGCCATAGATTATGTGGTAGAAAGTTTTTCAATTTTTAAGCCTTTAGAACAGGGGGGAGTCGGAGAAAATGTAAAAGAAATTTTTCTTCAGTTTGTCTTAGTCTTCGGAGTTTTGATTTTAGTGATGGCTTTGTTAAGAGGATTTTTCCTCTTTTTAATCCGTCAAACCATCATTATCATGTCTAGACGAATTGAATATGACATGAAAAATGAGATTTTTGAGCATTATCAAAATCTTCCTTTAAGCTTTTATAGAAAGAATAGTACGGGAGATTTGATGGCAAGGATCACAGAGGATGTCAGTAGAGTAAGAATGTATTTGGGCCCTGCTATCATGTATGGTCTGAATCTTTTGATTCTCTTTCCATTGGTAATTTCCTACATGATTTCTGTTAATCCTGAATTAACCCTTTATTCCTTATTACCATTGCCAGTTCTATCATTGAGTATCTACTTTGTAAATAATTTGATCAATGAGCGATCAGAAAAAATCCAAAGGAGCCTCTCTGGATTAAGTACCTTCGTTCAGGAAGCTTTTTCTGGAATTCGCGTGATCAAAGCATTTGTTAGAGAAGAAGACACTGCGAGAGATTTTGAAAAAGCCAGTGAGGATTACAAAGTAAAGTCCATCAGACTTACAAAAGTAAATGCTCTATTTTTTCCTATTATCATGGCTTTAGTGGGTATTTCTACCATCATTACTGTTTATGTAGGTGGGATGCAAGTGATTAGTGGACAAATTGGTTATGGGGTAATTGCAGAATTTATCTTATATGTAAATATGCTGACTTGGCCGGTTACTTCTCTGGGATGGGTGACAAGTATTGTTCAGCGGGCGGCTGCTTCGCAAACCAGAATAAACGAGTTCCTCGATCAGAAAAACGATATTTTGAGCACAGAGAATTTGGAAAGAGAGATTAGTGGTCAGATTAAGGTCGAGAACTTAAGTTTTGTATATCCTGACTCTGGAATTAAAGCTTTGGATAATGTAAGTTTTGAAATAAAAGCAGGGCAAACATTAGGTATCATTGGTACAACAGGATCCGGCAAGTCTACTATTGCAAACCTGTTGATGAGAATGTATGATCCCAGTTCTGGATCGATCAAAATCGATAATGAATCGATTGAAAAATACAAATTATCAAGTTTGAGAAAGCAAATAGGATATGTTCCTCAGGACGTATTTCTTTTTTCTGATTCCATTGGAAACAACATCGCTTTTGGACTGGATGAGGCCAATGAGGCAATAATTCATAAAGCAGCGCAGGATGCTGATGTTTATCAAAATATAATTGACTTCCCTAAAGGGTTTCAGACTATGTTGGGGGAGAGAGGGATTACTTTATCAGGAGGTCAGAAACAGAGAGTTTCTATTGCAAGAGCTATCGCAAAAGAACCAAAAATTCTGATTTTGGACGATTGCTTATCCGCTGTGGATACGAAAACTGAGAATGTAATCCTTAATGCCCTTAAGAAGATTATGAAGAATAGAACTTCTGTTATTATTTCACATCGGGTTTCTTCTGCCAAATTAGCCGATCAAATCATTGTTTTGGATGATGGGAAAATAGTTGAAAAAGGAAATCATAAGTCTCTTATGGCTGAAAAGGGTGTTTATGCGGAATTATATGAAAAACAGACGCAGGCAGGGGAATCCATAGAAGGTTAGATTTTTAGGAGTATTTAACCTTAGTGACACACTACTATCAGAAAATTCATTAAATTGATCTGAATCAACGGATTAAACCAATTTAAAAATGGAAGAGAAAAAATCAACAACCAAGGATATTGAAAAAGTATTGAGAGAAATTGGTGATAAGATTGAAGAGCTTGTCAAGAAAGGTTCTGATGCAGGTTCGGAAGTAAAAGAAGATATTGAGAAGAAAATTCAGGAGCTAAAAGAAAATAAAACTACTCTCGAGGCAGAATTGAAAAAAGGGAAAGAACTTTTAGAAAAAGAGTTTAAAGAAAGGAAAGAGGAATTGGAACCAAAATTAAAAGAGTCTAAAGGCTTTTTTAAAGAAGGTTTCAAACAATTTGGGATGGCTCTCAAAGCACTTTTTGGAAAAAAATGAAAAAAACCGGAAGTTAATCTTCCGGTTTTTTTGTTTTAACTATCTACTTTCGAGAGCATTGCAGCGATCGTAAGTTGGATCTATATCGATAAAGACATCTTCCTTGGCAGTGATAAACCATCTGCTCAATAAATCATCTTCTTTTTTCCTTAAAGTAGCTGCCTTCATTTTTTCATAGTCATCTTCCAAATTCGCACGGTGTGCTGGATATTTAGACTGATAGAAAAGGATTCTCACTTTCGTACCCTCTCTTGGGTCTTCAAATCTGATAGGTTTTGTGACAGTTCCGACTTCCATACTATCAAGAGTGAAATAAAGAACTGGATCTTCAAGCGTACGAAGTGTTAGCCTTTTTGAGTTATTAGCCGGATCCACAAAGAATCCACCATTGTCTGAAGTTGCTCTATCATCTGAGTTTTCCTTTGCAGCTTTCGCAAACTCAATTTTACCTGCTTGGATTTCAGTTTTCAAACTATCCAAATACCTTTCAGCCTTCAGCAAATCATCTTCTGAAGCTTTTGGAATCATCAAAATGTGACGTGTGTTATAAGATCCGGTTCTTCTTTCAAGAAGTTGGATTAAATGAATTCCAAAGGCTGTTTCCACAGGTTCAGAAATTTCTCCCTGTTTTAATTCCATTGCAGTAGCTTCAAATTCAGGAGCGAGTTCCCCACTTCTAAAGAAACCTAGATCCCCACCTTGAGCAGCAGAACCTGGATCCTCCGAATAGGCTCTAGCCAAATCTGCAAAATCAGCTTTCCCATCTAATATATCCTGCTTGAATTGACGTAGTTTCTCAAATATGTCTTCTTTGATTTGAGGATTTACTTCCGGTTTCTTTACGAGCTGTCCCACGGTCACTTCGGCAGAAAAGAAAGGAAGTGAGTCCGTTGGAATACTATTGAAGAATTCTCTTACCTCAGCAGGAGATACACTGATGCCTTCCGTGATTTTACCTCTCATTCGCTGAACAATCAACTGCTCTCTGATAACTTCTTCAATTTCAGATTTTAATTGGTCTGCAGTTTTCCCATAAATTTCCGCAAGAGTTTCTTCATTTCCTCCAAACTGCTGCATGACCATATTGAATCTCTGATCAGTCTGAAGCATTACTTCTGCATCAGTAACCATCACAGAGTCTATTTCCGCTTTAGCAACCATTAATTTATTGACCATTAAGGTCTCAAAAACCTCACATCTTGTCGGAGGAGTCACCCCTTGCTGACCTTGTGCCAAAGCTTCTAAATAGGTCTTCTGAATGTCTGATTCCAGAAGAATATAATTATCTACTTTTGCCACAATTTTGTCCAAAACTTGTCCCGTAGCAATTGGAGTTGCCTCTTGCGCTGACAAGGATGAAAGCATTGAAAATGCGAGAAAAGTAAGTGTAAATCGGTTAAGTATTTTCATTGGTATTCGTTCAAACCGTTTTTTCGGTTGAGTAATTATTCAGTCTTCGTTATTGATTGAGAGAGACAAAAGCTTCTTCTTTTGCTTTTGCGTTGATTTCTATTGGATATTTTTCTCTAAGTTCTGCAATAAGTGATTTATCCAATTGCTCCTGATAATCTTTGATCACAAGCCCTCTTGTTTCACTAAATTTTTTAGGACCCGCTGGGATTTTTTCTCCCAAAAGAACTAAATGCAAATGCCCATTCGCTTCAATTTCCTGATAGCTTTCAATTAAATTGGCCTGAGAAAGGATTGGATGCTTTTTATATTCGATCAAACCACTCTCAGTCTGGTATGCAAGAGGTGCGTTAGTTTTAAAATCAGTATTAAATCCTTCGATCAATTCTTTAGAAATAGTATGATCCTTTAATTTGTTTTTTGCGGCTTCGAGTTGGTTGATATCAAGGACTTTTACAATAAATGCGTTTACTC
>NZ_JAHEBC010000082.1 GCF_024642405.1 Algoriphagus sp.
AAATAGAACCGTTAATCCAAAATTGGGCAAGAATTTATTTGATCTTAGACTTTAATATTGTTCTATCTGGTCTTTGTCATTAAGATTATACCAGTGGACCAATTCATTTTTGTTAAATGAAAGTCTTTTCTATCTTCTAAATTTTTAATCAGTATAGCTGCTTTTTCAGCATGACCTTCGGGCCAATTGGGTTGCTCGTCCATGTCATCGATCACATAAATCCCTCCAACTTTTAGCATAGAAAATACTTCGTCCAAGTGGCTGTATTTACCCGGCCATGCATCAGCAAAAATCAAGTCAAAATGAGTGCCCTTGTATTGTTCAATCCATTTTGCTCCATCAGTCAAGACAAGTTCGACTCTAGAATCTTCACCAAAAAAATCTTCGGCAATTTGGATTAACTGTGGGTCATTATCCACTGAAATTAATTTTGACTTCTCGTCCATTCCATCCACCATCCAAGAAAGTGATAAACCAATCCCAGTTCCTAGTTCCAGAAATTTACCTTGAGGTTTACTTGCTACTAAAGTTTTTAATAGACTCCCGACGTATAAATCAGAAGGCATAGAAAATCCTATTTCAGCTGATTTGGCCTCAATTTTAGAATGGATTGCTGGTTTATTATGAATTTTATTATCAATCATAGTTAATTCTGGAAATAAAAATGAGGTCAAAAATTTAATCTCTATTTGAACTTTTCATATTTATTCAAAACTAAGTTTAAAAAGTTCTTGATAGAATATCTCCTATATTTTCGACTACTATTTTTGCATTAGATTTCGAAAAACAAAGCGGTGGTTTTGTTTTAAGCACATTGTCATAAGGTCCATCAGTGCTGATAAGTATGTTTCTGTTTCTTAATTCATTCTTAATTAAAGAAGCCAAATTCGTATCAGGATCAGTAGTGCCAGGTTTCACGACTTCAATTCCAAGAAATAGTCCTGATCCTCTTACGTCCCCAATGCATTCAAATTTTGTTTTCAAATTTTTAAAAAGTTCTGAATAATAGTTCCCGACAATACGAGCATTCTCTTGGAGCTTTTCTTCATGAATAACATCTAAAACAGATAAACCAATTGCACAAGAAACAGGGTTTCCACCAAAGGAACTAAAAAACTCCACTCCTTTACTGAAGGAATCTGCAATTTCATCGGTGGTAACAACAGCTCCCATTGGATGTCCATTCCCCATAGGTTTTCCTAATATTACCATGTCTGGAACAACGTCTTGAGCTTCATATCCCCAGAAATGATCTCCCATTCTTCCAAAACCTGTCTGAACTTCGTCACTGATACAAATACCACCTTGCTTCCGGATCGCTGGATAGAGTTCCTTTAAATAGCCATTTGCAAGCGGAACTTGACCACCACAGCCAACAATAGGTTCTGTAATAAAAGCACCTACTTTGTCTTCAAACTCCGTCATGATATCAATTGCTTCTTGGGCATATAACTTACCAGCACTTCCATCATTGATTTTATATTTTCCTAAATAAGTATCCGGAATAGGAGCTTTTAAAATATTTGACTGCTGACCAAAGCCTTTTTTATTGGAGAATTTATAATCACTGATATCGATGGATATTTGTGTGTTTCCATGATATCCATGCTCCATGACCATGATATTTTTGCTCTTGGTATGAGCATATGTTAACCTCATTGCCAAATCACTGGCCGCACTTCCCGAGTTGACAAAATATACTTTGCTCAGAGAAGGTGGGAATTTAGCCAATAACTTTTCCGCATATTCTGGAAGTAGATCATATAAATAGCGCGTATTGGTATTGAGTTTGGCCATCTGTCGCTGACCAGCTTCAACTACTTTCGGATGTGAATGACCAACATGAGGAATATTGTTATAGGCATCAAGAATGGAGTTTCCTACAGTGTCATACATATATTGAAATGCTGCTCCAATGACTGGGATAGGCTTTTTATAACTGACAGAAAGAATAGGACTAATGGATTTGTACCTACGTTTTAGTTCTTCTTCAACCTGAAGTGGCTCTGGTAATGGAAAACCAACAGCTTTCTTAAATGTAAAGCTTGCCTCCAACGGGCTTAAGGCTACCCACTTATAGAGAAGGTTCCATGCTGACTTTTCACTCACTGAGGCATAGGAGTTTTCTGGATCTACCTTCCTTGCGTGAGCAGATTGACATACACTGATGCAAAGCCTTGCCGCAATCAAATAATAAAGAATGTCGAGTTCGAGTTCTTGGAGTGGATTTGTTTGATGGTAGGATTTTAGAAAATCCGCTACCCATTCTAAGGGTTTTTCCTTGTCGTAAACGATGTAAGTAAGGGCAATAGCCAATTCATTAATCAAAGGAGAATAACTCAAGTCACCAAAGTCAATTAATCCAGAGATTGTCTGATTTTGAACCAATACATTCCATTCGTTTGCATCGCCATGAATCACTTGTTTTCTCAGCTCTGGCAGGATTGGGGATACATTTTCTTCAAACTGGAGAAAAAAATGTCTTGCTAAATTTCTATCAGTAGGATTTTCAATATCATCCAGAAACTTCTTATTCAGATGAAGATATTGAATGTCCCAATCCAACTCCCTTGCTTTTAATACATAATCTGAAAAGTTTTCTAGACTCAGGTTAAGCTTTGCTAGGAAAGTTCCAAAGGATTGATAAACAGAATTAGTGGGTTTAGTATCTCCTAAAAAATCACCTTCTAAGTAAGAAAGTAATCTGCAAATTGATTTTGTACCATTTAAGTTTTTCAATAGAAGATACTTTCCATTTTTAAATGGGATAGGGGCCGGATATTTGCCTTGATCGGATAAGTTAAGATAAATTAAAGCATTGTTTTCAGCCTCAATAGTATCAAAAAGCTCCTTTTCATATCGATATGTTTTAAGGATAAATGCTCGTCCTCTTTCAGTAACAGAATAGTTGACGTTGAAGTAACCGTTTAGTTTTTTGATTTCTGGGCTGTCAAATCCGAACTCTTTCTTTAGAAGGGTTTTTAACTCATCCATGAATTTTGATACTAGTAAGAGAGTTTTAAGAGTTAATTAAGAATGATAAATCTAAAAATATTCCCAGAAATCTGAGTTAGCCTTATTCAAATAAAAAAGAGACCCATTTCGAGATCTCTTTCTATGGTTTAATCTTTTTTAATACGTGTATTTCACGATCACTCTTTTTTGTAAGGATTGATTATCCGGTGAAATCAGGGCTGGGCTCACTGCATCGGCTCTTGCATTCATCATTTCCATTTTATAAACTGGTTGGCTAGCATTTAGGGAAACTCGGTGAACTCGAATAGTTTTAATTCCTAATGTTTCAGCAATCAACCTTGCCTGGCTTTCTGCATTTTTAAGAGCTTCTGTCAATAGGCCGTTTTCTAAAGATTTCTCAGTGGCCTCAGAAATCTGAAAATTCAGATTAAAACTCATATCTCCTGAATCCTGAATTGCCTCTACGATTTTTTGAAGATCTTCATTTTTACTGCTTGTCCTGATTTGTAAATTTTGTGATGCCACATATCCGCTATCTCTAGCATATCCACTTCTATAAATACGATTAATATTGACAGAGAAGTTATCCGCAACAAGCATGTAATCTTTGATTTTAGCCTTCTCAAGTGCTTTGGCGAGATTTTTCGTTTTGGTATTCAGGACTTCTGTTGCATCCGTGACTTTCATTGACTTCTCTTCTAGACTAATAGAAAAAACAGCCTCATCCGGTGCTATCTTTCTTTCGGCAAATCCTTCTACTTCAATGAGTGGTATTGTTAAATCATCTTGTGCCATTATTGGCAAAGCCAACATGATTCCAAATAATAAGGCGATTAAGTTTTTCATGGTTTAGTTATTTAATTCTTTTTTAAGTAGTTCAAAAGCAAGGCCAGAAATCCAGAAACTTTTAATTTAATACTACTGCTAATCAATTTTTAGGAAATTTAATTATGAACTTATTTCCATTCCAAAACTTCAATATTGTTCAATTCAGGCCCACCTCCTCGATTAGCTGAGCCTGCAGCCACATAAATTTTCCCTTTGTAGTAAACAACGCCAGTACCATGTCTGCCTTGATTTAATTTTGGAAGACTGGTCCAAGTTCCAGTTTTAGTGTCTAACATTTCTACCTCTGCATGTGCTGATTCTTGAGCTATACTCTCTCCATTCATTACGACAAGATTGGAACCAATCGCAACATTGGAAGTTCCTGCTCTTTCAGTCGGAATAGTAGAGTCTATTGTATGCCAGGTATTGGTTTTAAAATCGAAATAGTCAACCTCAGGAACTGTAAGATCTAAAACTTTCCCAATAACTGCAGAGGATCTTCTTCCTCCCACTAAATAAGCTTTGTCATCAATTAGGGTTGCACTGAAATGATCCCTCGCTCTTGGAGCATCAGGAAGCACTGTCCATTTTCCTGTATTAGGATCATATTCATCAAACCAAGTGACGTGACCATCCCAATGTCCATCAATAATCCCACTTGCCAGATAAATTTTATTATTTCTAATAAAAACACCTACCGATCCTCTGAGTCTTTCTTTAGGTATTTCAGGCCCCTCTCTCCATTCATTTTTCTTTGGGTTAAAAATCAGAAAATTTGGAATTGGAGTTTCATGAGGATAGCCGCCCGTAAATGCACCAATTACATAGATTTCATGGTCATACGAAATAGCTTGAAAATGATGGAAGTTCATCGGGACATCTGCCAAAGTTTTCCAAGTATTGGTTTTCGGGTCAAATTCTTCCACAGGTCTGTCCGTTCTTCCACCTAAGGCATAAAATTTTCCATCACATTCTACAAAGGAATTTTCATGTCTTGGAGATGCTTCGTTTTCGGTTTCAAGAATCTCCCATGTTTTATTTTGGGCAAGTGATACCGTCGTTAATAGACAAAAGAGAAGGATAAGAAATTGCTTCATAGCTTCGTTGGGTTTTATTAAAATGAATTTACCTAATTTTAATTAAATGATATAAACGAAAAAACCACGAGTATTTCGTGGCTTAATTTAATTTGCGTTTGGACTTTAATCTCCTAAATCAAGGATATCCCGAATTTTATTGATATCGGACATTTCTTGATATAGACCATCCACATCACCTTCAGCAATCTTCTCACGAAATGATGAAAGATTTGCAATATATCCGTCCAAGGCATTTAGAATATTGTCTTTGTTTTCAGAAAGAATAGGAGCCCACATCGCAGGGCTTGATTTTGCCAGTCTTACGGTGGATGCAAATCCAGAACCTGCCATATCAAAAATATTTTTTTCATCCGCCATTTTCTGAAGTACCGTTTCACCGAGCATGAAGGAAGAAATATGAGAAAGGTGAGAAACGAAAGCCAAATGTCTATCATGTTCCTCTGGATCCATAAATCGAAGCTTTAAATTCAAGGCTTCAAAGAGTTCGTATGCTTTTTCTTTTAAGTGAAGATCTGTTTTTTCAAGTTCACAGATAATCATCACTTTTCTATCCAAAAGATCGCCAAAGGCTGCTTTTGGTCCTGAATATTCTGTCCCTGCTATGGGGTGAGCCGCTAAGTATTGAGCTCTTTTGGGATGGTTTTCTACAAGCTTAGTGAGTTTGAATTTGGTGGATCCCACATCAAAGATTAAAGTATTTGGACCTACAACATCCAATGTCTTGATCAAAATATCTCCTAGTGTATTTGCAGGAGTAGCGAGAATAACCAAATCTGTGTCTTCGTCAGGAGTTTCTTTTACTTCAGAAATTATATCTAATGTTAGGGCATCTTTTTGATTTTGAGGATCAATATCATTTCCTGTTATAATCAGATCCGTAAATTTCTTTTTTGCTCCTAAAGCGAAAGACCCTCCTAAAAGTCCCAGTCCAATGATGTGTATTTTTTTCATATGTTATTTTTCTGTTTTGGTTATCCCGAAGACTATCGGGAGGAATCTAGTAAGTTAGATAGCTATCCTACAGTTTGTGGATGATGGACTTACTCGATTTCATGGTTATTATTTAATGCGATTAATAGCTTCTAAAATTTTGAACTCTGGCATACAAAGAGAGATCCTTATGTGGTTTTCTCCTTCCGAACCAAAGATTTTCCCCGGTGTTACAAAAATGTTCTTTTCATACAATAGGTAATCAACGATCTGTTCAGCCGTTTTACCTTCAGGTACTTTGCACCAAACGAAAAGACCTGAAGATTCCTGAGAATAAGATAGACCTAACTTATCTGCAAGTTTCCAGACGAGTTTTCTTCGGTTTTGATAAAGTTCATCTAAGTCTTCAAACCAAGATTTCCCTAAACCTAAAGCTGCAATGGCACCTTTTTGAAGACCTAGAAACATGCCTGAATCCATATTGCTTTTGACCTTTAATACCTTTTGTAACCAATCTGCTCTTCCGGCCAACATTCCGATTCTCCATCCGGGCATATTAAATGTTTTACTCAGTGAATTCAATTCCAAAGCAATTTCATTTGCGCCAGGAATACTTAAAATACTCAAGGGTTTTTTCGTGAGAATATGACTATATGGATTGTCTGATAACAATACGATATCATGCTTTTTGGCAAATGTTACAAGTTCATGAAGTATTTGTTCGGAACCTGTTGCTCCGGTAGGCATATGCGGAAAGTTGATCCACATTAGCTTCACTTTACTCAAATCATTCTTCTCTATTGACTCTAATTCCGGTCTTCCTTTTTTTGAAAGATCGATAGAATAGAATACAGGTTTAGCCCCAAGAAGATTGGTTACCGAAGCATAAGTAGGATAACCAGGGTTTGGTATTAATACCTCATCTCCAGGATTCAAGAAAGTCATGCTCAGATGCATAATTCCTTCCTTGGAACCCATCAATGGAAGAATTTCTTTATCAGGCTGAAGTGAAACTCCGTACTCTCTGGAATAAAACTCGGCAAAGGCAATCCTTAACTCGGGTATTCCCTGATAGCTTTGATAACCATGTGCGTGTGGGTTTTCTGCTGTATTTTTAAGCGCCTCAATCACTCTTTTGTCCGGGCCAAGATCGGGACTTCCTATACCCAGATTAATTACAGGTTTTCCATCCGCAATCATTTGATTGACTTCTCTGAGTTTTGCAGAAAAATAGTATTCCTGTACTGTTTCGATTTTCTCTGAAAATCCTTTCATTATTTTCTGCTTAAGTATTCCCCGAATATTTTAACCTCTCCAAATTTATCTTGGATTTCTTGCATTGTCTTCTTGAATACTTCGTGTTTGTCAAAAACAGTGTCAATAAAGAATGAATATTCCCAAGGTTTTTGAATAACGGGTACTGATTGGATTTTGCTTAAGTCTAAACCTTTTTTACTCATTAATGTGAGAAGTTTCGCCAAAATTCCTTTTTCATTTTTCAATGTCACTTTAATGGAGGCTTTATTCGGAGTAAAATCCAGCTGCTCCTTTTGTTTTTGTAAAATGATAAACCGAGTGAAATTGTTTTTTACAGTTTGAATATCTCTGGCTAAAATTTCTAGCCCATAAATATCAGCTGCGATAGTAGATGCAATGGCTCCAATCCCTTTCCAATTCTCAGAGGTTATTTGTTTTGCAACTGAAGCAGTGTCAATGTCATCTTTCAGTTCAATATTTGGATGCTCGGCAAAGAATGATTTGCATTGAAGCAATGCCATGGGATGAGACCGAACTTCTTTGATATCCTCGATTTTTTGTCCGGGAAGTGCCATCAATTGATGAGCAATTGGTAAATATACTTCATCTCGAATTGTCAATTCGTAGCGATCCAGAAGTTCATAATTTGGAAAAATTGCACCGGCGATGGAGTTTTCTATCGCCATTACAGCAAAATCAGCATCTCCATTTGCAACTGATTTAGCAACTGGCTCAAATGTATTGAAAGAAAGAATTTCTGTGTTTTCTCCAAATTGAGCTAATGCAACTTGATGATGGAAAGAGCCTGGAACACCCTGAATAGCAATATTTAAAATTCGCATAACCTAGGATTTTGTTTCCATTTCAATTTCCAAAATCTCACAGTGCTTCCAGAAACTTGGATAAGATTTATTTACTACCGCAGGATCTTCAATCAATACTTTGGTTTTTGTGAGTAGAGGCATGAATGCCATTCCCATTCTATGATCGTCGTAGGTATGGATTTCTACTTCAGAAGGCATGGTCACAGAAGGAATTACCTGATATACTTCAGGTTCTATTTCTTTTAAGTTGGCATTAAATTTTCCTAGTTCCTGCTGCAAAGCATAAATCCGATCAGTTTCTTTGATCTTTAGACTTTCGAGTCCGGTGAAAATTGCGTTTTGACCTAAGATAGCGCAGGTGACTGCAATCGTTTGGGCTAAATCTGGACAATGGGTGAAGTCCCAGGTTTTGAGACCTTTTAAAGCTTGTTTTTGAAGTAAAACCCCACCTTCTTTAAAAGTGCTTTTTATTCCCAGATGATCCATGATTTCCACAACCTTTGAATCTCCCTGTAGGCTGTTTTCTTTTAGTCCTTCTAAAAAGAAAGTTCCTGAATCGGCACAGGCTAATAAGCTAAACCAATAACTGGCTCCCGACCAATCACTTTCCACGGCAAAAGTTGTGGGTTGATAAGCTTGATGTGCTACAGAAATTTTGTCATCAATCCACACGTATTTGATTCCGAATTGAGCCATCAGTTCCAGCGTCATTTCAATGTAGGTTTTGGAGCCTACCTTACCTTCCAGCTCTATTTCCAGTCCCTTTGGTAAAATGGGTGCAATCATAAGCATGGCAGAAATATACTGGGAAGAAACATCACCTCTAATTTTTACCTTATCAGAGGTTTGATTCGAAAGTCCATGAATAGCAAGTGGGGGATAACCTTCAACACCTAAATAATGAATTTCTGCTCCAATGCTTCTCAATGCGTCAACCAAAATCCCAATAGGTCTTTCACACATCCTGGGAGTTCCTGTCATGACCTTATTTTGATTTGTTATCACGCTGTAAGCTGTAAGAAATCTCATGGTAGTGCCTGCATCCAGCACATCAAAAACAGGAGGGTTTTTCTTTAACAAATGAATCATTGTCTGAGTATCTCTTGCCTCAGCCAGATTGGAAATTTTGTTTTCACCTTCCGTTAAAGCATCAATGATCAAAACCCGATTTGATTCGCTTTTAGAAGAAGGAAGCGGAATTGTTTTGGTTTTGAATTCACTTTTTTGGTTTAATTGCAAAACAGTTTTGGTATCGGTACTCACAGGAATAGGTTTAAGAAAGTTCTAAGTTTTTATAGTAATGGATTGCTTCTTTAATTTCATTTCGACTTACTGGAATGTTGTAAGTGCAATCCCCGATTTTCTCTAGCAAGGAGAACATAAGTACAGCTCCTTCATTCTTTTTGTCCTGAAGACAAAGGTCTATGATGGGGTCCAAATCTGAATCTGAAAAACTGAATCTCCCATAAATAGAAAGAAAAGTTTTGTTGATTCTATCTAGCTCAGCTTGGTTCAAATTTAATTTTCTTTGAGAAAGGTACGCTTCGCAAATCATTCCGATGGCAATAGCTTCTCCATGTAATAAGTGATGAGGGCCATCTAAAAAATGAGATTCAAAAGCATGTCCAACGGTATGTCCAAAGTTCAATATTTTTCTTAGTCCTGCTTCTTTAGGATCTGCTAAAACAACTTGTTTTTTTATTCCAACCGAATGCTGAATGAGTTTTATCCAAGATTGCTTTTCCCAACCTTCAATCTTAAGATTTTCAAAATAAGCTTTGTCTCTTATCAGACCATGCTTGATGATTTCAGCATAGCCAGATCTTAATTCTTCATGAGGTAAAGTTTCCAAAAACTCAGTTGAAATCATGACCGCCTCCGGTTCGTTGAATGTTCCCAAGTGATTTTTTAATCCTTCAAAATCAACTCCTAATTTACCTCCAACGCTTGCATCTACCTGAGAAAGAAGCGTAGTGGGAATATTGATGAAACGAATTCCTCTTTTATAAATGCTGGCGCAAAATCCACCCATATCTCCAATAACACCACCGCCAATATTGATAAAAAGCGCTTTTCTATCTAAAGAGGCTGCAGTCATAGCAGACCATATTTCTGCACAGGTGCTAAGATTTTTGTTTTTTTCGCCAGCAGCTACAGTAAAGTAGGTTGTTCCTGAAGGAAGAATTGATTGAAGTTTTGGTAAGCAATGCTTTTGGGTATTCTGGTCAGTTAAGACGAAAAGTTTTGAAAAAGAAATGCTAGCGAGCACTTTTTCCAAGTCTAAAGCAATAGAGGTTGAGAAAATGACGGAGTCCACTGGAATATTATTGAATAGGAAAGGTAGGCAAAAGGTTTTGAGAGGTAACCATACCTCCCAAAACCATTAAATGCTTAGCCTTTGTTTTACTTCTTTACAGCTTCTGATTCACGAAGTTGCTTTTCCTGACGCTTTACTGATTCTTCATGAATAGAATAAAGCAACTCTTTCATAAACTTCTCACTTAGATGACGCTGAACACCCTTTTGTGTTCTGCTTTCCATGACGTCTTTCCACCTATCAGACTGAAAAACAGTTAGGTGATGCTCTCTTTTATGAGCTCCTATCTGATCGATTACGGCAAATCTTTCCTGAAGGATGTCCAATAATTGATCATCCAAATGGTCAACTGCTCTTCTCAGATCATTTAATTTCTCAGAAGGCTTTTCGTTTTCAAGTGGTTTCTTGAAATCTATTGCATTCAGAATTTCCTTTAATCTCTTTGGAGTTACTTGCTGCTTTGCATCAGACCAAGCATTATCAGGATCGTTGTGAGTTTCAATCATCAATCCATCTAGGCCGAAGTTGATCGCTCTTTGAGCAATTTCTAAGATTCCATCTCTCTTACCCACGATATGACTTGGGTCATTGATAACTTCCATTCCGGTCCAAACACGCTTTAAGTGAATTGGCATTGACCAGTTTGGCTTGTTTCGGAATCTTTTGTCATAAGCATCAGAGAAACCTCTGTGAATTGCAGCGAGTTTGGTCAATCCAACAGCATGCATTCTTTCCATGGCACCCATCCAAAGATCAAGATCTGGGTTCATAGGGTTTTTGACCATTACCGGGATATCAGTTCCTTTCAAAGCTTCAGCAATTTCCTGAACTGCAAAAGGATTCACTGTGGTTCTAGCTCCAATCCAAACAACATCCACCTTGTTTCTAAGTGCAATTTCTGCATGTGCAGCATTTCCAACCTCAACAGTGATTGGAATATTCAAGTGATGACGAACGATTTCCATCCATTTCAATCCTTCTTCGCCAATGCCTTCGAAACTTCCAGGTCTGGTTCTTGGTTTCCAGATTCCTGCTCTGAACATAGAAGGAATCACATTTTCTTGTTTCATTTCCAAACAGATCTTTTCGATCTGCTCAGGAGATTCTGCAGAGCAAGGCCCTGCGATGATGGTTGGTCCTGTTAATCCCAGTCCCCAGTCTTTGATTTGTTTGTGCGTTTTCATACGGCTAAGCATTAAATGAAAAAACCCGACTCTTTCGAATCGGGCTCTTTGTGTAGTTTATCTTTTATTAATTTTTGGCTAGACAATAGACGGCACCGATTCGATTTTGGCTTCGAAAGTAAAAGTAAAAGGATGTAAAATATATCGCTGCTGTCAATAACATGTCTCAAATGTAAGCTTGACGATTTTAAAAACAAAATTAAATTTTAGCTCCATTGATCTGGAATCCATATTAAATGGAATAAACTTCCTAAAATACCTAGATTTCATCTTGTATATAACAAGGTTCGGAATATTATTCTGAATTGATTCTAAATTCATTTTTAAAATTCTTCTAAAAAAATCTTAATTATTTTTCTGAAATCTTAGCTTTCTAGAATTCTAATTGCCATTTCCTAATTATGAGGTTATAAATTAGGTTGTTTCACTTCAAAATCAATTTCTGAAATTATCCTTTGATTTCACTTTTGATTATTGGTAACAAAATCCGTGTTAAAGCAGTTTTTTGATATCTTTGCACCTTCTATTTAGCATATGCCCACAAAACAGACTATTTCATTCGAGAATTTAGAAGTTGCTTTCTCTTCTAAATCAGATGCGGAGTTAAAAAAAATGCATCTGGTCTTTTCATTATTAAATAATAAGACTCTTTCTGACATTGGAATTGCCTTAACACATGTTGCTTTAAAGCTTAAGTTCCCTATTAAATGGATCATGAAGCAGACCGTATTTGGTCATTTTTGTGGGGGTGAAAACATCAAGGAAAGTATCAAAGCCTGTGAAAAACTAGCAGAATATGGGATTGAAGCAATTCTAGATTATTCAGTTGAGGGTAAGGGAGATGAAGAAAGTTTTGAGCGAACTACTGAGGAGATTCGTCAGACAATGATTGAATCAGCCAAAACTGACTATATGCCTTTTGGAGTGATTAAAGTAACTGGGCTGGGGGATTATCATAATTTGATCAAAATCCAGGCTGGGGAAAAATTAGACCCAGAAGAGCAAAAGGCTTACGAGAAAACAAAAGCGCGAGTTGATCTGCTTTGCAAAACAGCATACAGCCTCAACTTAAAAATCTTGATTGATGCAGAAGAGTCTTGGTTTCAGGATGCGGTGGATGATTTGGTTTATGAGGCAATGGAAAAGTATAATCAAGATCGTTGCGTGGTTTATAATACCTATCAAATGTATCGTCATGATATGTTGGATCGATTAAAAAAGGCCAAGGATCAAGCGGATAAGAAGAGCTATTTGCTGGGAGCCAAATTGGTTCGTGGGGCCTATATGGAAAAAGAAGCGGAAAGAGCTGAAAAATTTGATTATCCAAGTCCAATTCAACCAAGCAAAGAGGCAACAGATAGAGATTATAATTTAGGAATTGAGTTCTGTGTTAAAAATAACGGTAGCGTATTCTTAATGAGTGGGTCTCATAATGAAAATAGCAATTTGCTAGTGGTTGACTTGATGAATAAATACGGAGTAAATCCTAAATCTGATCATGTCTTTTTTGCTCAGCTTTACGGGATGAGTGATAACATTTCTTTTAACCTGGCGAATGCCGGGTATAGAGTAGTGAAATATGTTCCATATGGTCCAGTCGAAAAGGTAATGCCTTATTTGACAAGACGCGCTGCTGAAAATTCTAGTATTGCAGGCCAAAGCAGTCGGGAATTTGAATTGATCAAGCGGGAAATAAAGAGAAGGAAGAATAGTAATCAGTAGTCAGTGATCAGTCCCGATAGCTATCGGGAGCAGTGTAGACCAAATGAATTGAAATAAAACTAAGAGGCTTTTCTGTCTCTGAAAAATAATAATGAAATGCAGCTTTTGAACGAACAGGAATTAGAGCGGAGAAAAGACAGGGAAGAATTGATTCGATTGGGAATCAATCCGTACCCAGCGGAAGCTTTTCCGATCAATGTCACCGCAGAAGATATTCATAGAAACTACGAAAACAGAAAAAACGACTACAAGGGAATTTCGATTGCAGGTAGATTGATGAGTAGAAGAATCATGGGTTCCGCTTCTTTTGCGGAGATTCAGGATTCTACTGGAAGGTTGCAGATTTATGTTCGCAGGGATGATATCTGCCCAGAAGAGGATAAAACACTTTACAATACGGTATTTAAAAAGCTTTTAGGCATCGGTGATTTCATTGGTGTTAAAGGATATATTTTCACCACTCAAACTGGAGAGATTTCACTTCATGTTACAGAATTAACTTTGCTCTCTAAGTCAGTGAAACCACTTCCTGTGGTGAAGCGGGATGAAGACGGGAATGTCCATGATGGGTTTACGGATCCTGAATTAAGATACCGCCAGCGTTATGTAGATCTTACGGTGAATCCTGAGGTGAAGAAAACTTTTATTACCCGATCCAAAATCATTTCTCAGATGCGTCGCTATTTTGACGATCATGGATGGCTGGAAGTAGAGACTCCAATTCTTCAGGCAGTTCATGGTGGTGCAGCCGCGAGGCCATTCAACACGCATCATAATACCTTGGATATGCCGCTATTCTTGAGAATTGCGAATGAGTTATATCTGAAAAGACTGATCGTGGGAGGATTTGATGGAGTTTATGAGTTCGGGAAAATGTTCAGAAATGAAGGCATGGACAGAACGCATAATCCTGAATTCACTTCCATGGAAATCTATGTGGCTTACAAAGATTACATCTGGATGATGGAAATGGTGGAGGAACTTTTAGAGCAAGTGACTGAATCCATTCACGGCAAGACTGTAGTGAAAGTAGGAGGGCAGGAGATTGATTTTGCAGGACCCTACAGAAGATTGACCATGTACGATTCTATCAAAGAATATGCAGGTATCGATGTGAGTAAAATGGATGAAGAAGGACTTCGTCAGGTTTGTGCTGAAATGGGAATTGGGGTTGATGATTCCATGGGTAAGGGTAAATTAATCGATGAGATCTTCGGTGAGAAAGTGGAGGCTAACTTGATTCAGCCAACCTATATCACGGATTATCCGATTGAGATGACGCCATTGGCGAAAAAACATAGAACCGAAGCTGGATTAGTCGAGCGATTTGAGCTTTTTGTAAATGGGAAGGAAATCGCCAATGCATATACTGAGTTAAATGATCCAATTGACCAAAGAGAAAGATTTGAAGAGCAGTTGAAATTAGCTGCCCGTGGAGATGATGAGGCGATGGCCATGGATGAGGATTTCTTGAGATCTTTGGAGTATGGAATGCCACCAACCTCAGGAATGGGAATTGGAATCGATCGATTGACGATGCTTTTGACAAATAAGACCACCATTC
>NZ_JAHEBC010000083.1 GCF_024642405.1 Algoriphagus sp.
AACCAGTTTGGTATGAAGAACACAATAAAGCAGGCAATTAAGAAAAAGCTCCTTGTGATTTTTATCACTGGAGCTAGTAATAATTTGAACTATACTTGAATATAATTTATAGAAGAAATAATAGTGTTGTAATAAAGAGTAGGTTTTTGAAAATGGGTTAATTGAACAGAAAGTCATTCCGAATATTTGGAATGACTTTTTTTTTATACTTAGACTTATGAAAGGATCACTTTTGCAAAAATGAAGAGAGTTGATGATAAGATATTACTAGACTTTATTAAAATTAAAATCAATTCTCTACTTAAATCATTTTTGAGATCACTTCAGAAAAATCACCTCAATTTTTAAAAATCAAAATTTTCATAAAGCTTTACGTATTATTACCGCAGAAAAGCATTTTTTCTAAAAAATTAATTTAGTGATTATTTCAAACCAATTTTTCAATTTTTTTCATTTTTTTTCTAAAAAACACCAATTTTTTAAACCGGTTTTCTCCAATTCAACATTTTTATAAAATTAAAAAGGAATAAAAAAAGGGGCTTTTCGAAAAAAGCCCCTTGAGTGGGTCTATTGTCAATCGTCTAAAACCAAATAAAGTTTGGCAAAGATGCCAGTTGATTTGTTTTTATGACTTATATAATTTTCTAAACTTAATAAAAATGAATTAAAACACACAAAAACAATTAAAAATTTTATTAAAATTATTTTGTTGGAAATTCACCAGAAAGGGTTTGATAGACTTTCGGCGTAAGCCCAAACTCCTGTTTAAATGCCCTTATGAAATAAGTAATGTTTCTAAAGCCAGACATATAGCAAACTTCTTGAATCTGGTATTTACCCAATTGAAGATATTGCTTAGCCAATTTGAGTCTTTCATGTAGCACATGAAGCTTTTAAAACTTGGTCCAAAACTTCTCCTACGGAAAGAAGTAGAGTGCTAAATAAAATTGCGAACATTATAGAAGAGAATCTCGAGATGTTGGCAAGACTTGAAACTATCGATAATGGAAAAGCTTTAAGAGAATCAAGAGCTGCCGATTTGCCACTTTGCATAGATCACTTCAGATATTTTGCTGGAGTAATAAGAGCAGATGAAAGTACTATTTCAGAGCATGACGAAAATACAGTAAGTATTGCACTTCATGAACCTTTAGGTGTAGTTGCTCAAATCATCCCTTGGAATTTCCCAATATTAATGGCCACTTGGAAAATTGCGCCAGCACTTGCAGCCGGATGCTGTACCGTAGTTAAGCCTGCTGAACAAACTCCAACCAGCATCATGGTCTTAATGGAACTAATTGCTGATGTTGTGCCACCAGGAGTCATCAATGTAATTTCGGGTTTCGGAGTTGAAGCTGGAAAACCATTAGCCACATCAAAAAGAGTAGCAAAAGTTGCTTTCACCGGAGAAACTACTACAGGTAGATTAATCATGCAATATGCATCAGAGAACCTGATTCCTGTGACAATGGAACTCGGTGGAAAATCACCAAATATTTTTATGAAATCAGTAGCAGATGCTGATGATGAGTTCTTTGACAAAGCAGTAGAAGGAGCTGTAATGTTTGCTTTAAATCAAGGAGAAGTTTGTACTTGTCCATGAAGACATTTATGACAAATTCATGGAACGCGTAATTGAGCGAACTAAAGCGATTAAAATGGGACATCCTTTAGCTGAAGATACAATGATGGGTGCTCAAGCATCGAATGACCAATATGAGAAAATTCTTTCCTATTTGGACATTGGAAAACAAGAAGGCGCTGTAGCACTTTGTGGAGGTGAAAGCGCAGGACTTAACTCAGGACTGGAAACAGGATATTACGTCAAGCCTACTATTTTTAAAGGAAATAATAAAATGCGTGTATTTCAGGAGGAGATATTCGGACCTGTAACGTGTGTAACGACATTCAAAACAACTGAAGAGGCAATTGAAATAGCTAATGATACGATGTATGGTTTAGGAGCAGGTCTTTGGTCCAGAGATGCACACGAGCTTTACCAAGTTCCAAGAGCGATTCAGGCAGGAAGAGTTTGGGTAAACTGTTATCATGCTTATCCAGCACATGCACCTTTTGGAGGATATAAAAAATCCGGATTTGGGAGAGAGAATCATTTAATGATGCTAGATCATTACAGACAAACCAAAAACATGCTCATCTCCTACAGCAAGGAAAAATTAGGATTCTTTTAATTGTCAATTTAAAGAAACCAGTAAAGGCGGGGGAGATATCCTCTGCCTTTCTTTCCTTTACATTTAAACTTAAATTTTATGGATGCTATTAAAAGGGTACTAATTACCGATAAAGCCAAAGAAGTAATCGATACACTTCGAAAGCGTTTCGGATCTGAACTCATGTTTCATCAAAGTGGTGGATGCTGTGACGGCTCCTCTCCTATGTGTTTTGAAAAGGGAGATTTCAAAGTTGGAAGTCAAGACATTTGGTTAGGTGAAGTTTATGGCTGTGATTTTTTCATGAGTGCCGATCAGTTCGAATATTGGAAACATACTCAACTTACTTTGGATATTACACCCGGCAGAGGAAGTAGCTTTTCGATTGAGATACCGATGGGGATTCGTTTTATGATTCGGTCAAAACTTTTTACTGCGGAGGAACTTGAAAATTTAACACCCATTAAAACAGGAGAAGAAATTTTAGCGAAAAGCTAACCTCCTTAGAATTGCCCTTTCATTTCATTTTTCATTATCTTCAAAAGCCTAATCATTAGCTATGAAGAAATTATCAATTACGCTGGGAATAATTACGCTTATTTATTTTCTCGCAACTCTTTTCGTCCCTTCCTATATCGAAGAACAAAGAAACCCGGTAAAATTATCTCCGCCTTATACGGTTTCTTCTGAAGCACAAGAAGTTTATAATAGGTTAGATTTCATCTCTGATTTGCATTGTGATGCCTTACTTTGGGGGAGAGACTTAACTGCAAAAAGCGATATTGGAAGTGTGGATTTTCCAAGAATGAGAGAAGGCAATATTGCATTGGAAATGTTCACCATAGTTTCCAAATCCCCTTCTGGACAAAATATGCAAAGTAATAGTGCAGATGCTTTTGACAATATCACACCGTTAACCATCGCTCAAGGGGATGCCCCAAATCAGTGGTTTAGTTTAATCAATAGAACTTTGGGTCAAGCTGAAAGTCTTCATGAATTTATTGAAGAAGAGGATGGAAACGTAATTTTTGTTAAAGACAAAGAGAGCTTTGAATCACTGATTGAAGCAAGAAAAAACAATAAATCTATTGTAGGAGCTATGCTTGGGATTGAAGGAGCTCATGCTTTGGAAGGTTCTTTGGAAAATCTTGAAAAAGTATATGAGGCTGGGGTAAGAATGATAGGCCTGACACATTTTTTTGATAACGAACTCGGTGGTTCTGCACATGGTGAAAATGGAGCAGGATTGACTGACTTTGGAAAATCTGTAATCAATAAAATGAATGAGTTGAATATATTTATCGATTTGGCGCATTGCTCTCCCGCTATAATCGATGATGTATTAAATTTAACTGACAAACCTGTGATGGTTTCTCATATTGGAGTACGTGCCGTTTTAGATTCTCAAAGGAACCTTACTGATGAACAAATCCAAAGAATTGCTGCAAACGGAGGGATTATCGGTATCGCATTTTTTGGCATGGCAGTTGGTGAGCCTGAATTAGAAGGAATTATAGCTTCTATGAAGCATATCAGGGATTTGGTGGGGATAGAGTATATTGCTCTTGGTTCGGATTATGATGGAGCTGTAGCTGTTCCATTTGATATCACAGGACTCCCGATTATAGTGGAAGGCCTCCTAAATGAAGGTTTTACAGAGAATGAAATCAAAGCAATTATGGGAGAAAATGTAAAACAATTTTTCCAAAAAAACCTAAACTAAATGAATGAAGCAAATATTCACCAAGAGAGTAAGTATTTCAAGAAAATTCAAGAATACCTAGGAGAATTTGTATATGGAGGAATAGATGGCGCTGTTACCACTTTTGCTGTAGTCGCAGGAGGATTTGGTGCCGATTTAGACTCAGGAATTATTATTATTCTAGGTTTTGCAAATCTCCTAGCGGACGGTTTTTCAATGTCAGTCGGCGCTTTCTTGTCTGCAAAAAGTAATCAGGAGAATTACAAAAAACATGAAGCGATAGAATATTGGGAAATTGAAAATCTCCCTGATATTGAAAGAGAGGAAATAGTTGACATTTATAAAGCAAAAGGATTTAAGGGAGATTTATTAGAAAAAGTGGTGGACCAGATCACTTCCAATAAAGATCTTTGGGTTGCTGAAATGATGAAAGATGAACTCAATTTAATGGAAGAGACAAAAAGTCCCTTTAAAATTGGTTTAGCTACCTTCATATCATTTATCCTTGTAGGATTTATTCCTTTGTTAGTCTATCTATGGACTTTTTTTAATCCCTCATCTATCAATGTTTTTTTCTGGACCAGTATACTGACAGGCGTTGCTTTTGTCATTGTAGGTTGGTTGAAATCAAATGTTAATCAAACATCAAGTCTTAAAAGCATATCAGAAACTGTAGCCTTAGGCCTTTTAGCAGCTGTAGTAGCATTTTATGTCGGAGATATTTTAGAGAAATTTTTCGTTTAATCTCTATGAAAACCAATGACGATGTTTTCTTCGAATGGATCAAATCATTGAAAAGTGTAGGTGGGAAAATTCAAGGATAGGATATTTGGTATTTCATTATCGACAAATTAAGAATTTGTTTTTAAGGACAAACTTGATTCACTTACCAAGTTAGCGGGCTACCTTCCAAATCTATTCAACTATTATGTCTTATTTGTCAGATTTGATATTTGGATTCCATTTTCGCAATTTCTGACAAAGTTTGTGCTTTATTTTTTCGATTAGTCTTTTCCTTGTTTAAGTCAGTCGCATAGAAATGCGTTTCTTGAAAATAATCAACCCTCGCCTTAGATTCTCCTTTCGCTTTGGTCCACTTCTCACTCTTAAAGAGCCGAACTCTATCTTCATGCAGTTCAAGATATTCATCATAAGGTCCTCTGGGAGAAATAAGTTTTACAAAAATCGGTGCAGTTTCAATTGCAATAAACAACAACATGATAAATACATTTGCCAAAGCCATTGCTGAACTCTCTTCCGTTAAAACTGCTAAAGCATCCATCCTGGCCGCTAAACCATCAAATCCTTCAATGCCTGGTTGTTGTTTTTCAAACTCAATCTGTCTTAGGGCCATAAACTCCTGGATCTGAGCTTCCAAAGTATCTATTCTAACCTGATTTCTTATTCTTAAATCATTCAAAGCAACTTGTGAAGCATCCAATTGCTGTTCCTTTTTCTTAGCATTAGTTCCCAACCCTACTATGCCGCTAGTTCTGTCCGTTTTCTCTCCAAATCTCTCCGCATCATACTCACTTTGGAGTTGATCTCGATAATCCTCAGCTGTTTTTACTTCATTTTTAAGAATATCAATTCTCTCTTCCAATTCTTGAATCTCAGGAAACCCTTTTGCTAAATTTGCTTTGGACTGGGTAATAAATTCAGTGCGCTTCTCATCTATTTTACGATTGATTTCTCTTTCAAACATTTTAAGTTCTAAAGGTTTGGAAATCACCAAAGCCAATAAAACGGCAAGCACCAATCTTGGAATCGCCAATTTCCATTCTGACCAAGTGTTGTCACGCTTGCGCATACTGGACACAATAAATCGATCCAGATTAAAAATCATTAATCCCCAAAGCAAACCGAATAAAATAGAAGGCCAAATGGATTGAAAAACAGTATGCAATGCGTAGCCTGCTGCTATTGCCGCCAAAACTCCTGTAAAAAAGACAGTGGCACCTATACCTATGTATTTATTGGATTCCGTTGGAGATCTTTTCAACAAAGAAAAGTTAGCTCCACTGCAAAACCAGAAAAAACGAGTGAGTTGCTCCATGAAAAGGGTATTTGGAATGATTTGCATATATAACGCTAAAACTTCTCCAAAAATGTTGGTTTTCTAGATAGGGTTATAAAAATGTGACGAAATCATCAAGAGCAAGCTCCTTTGGCCAATTTTAATTAAAATTTTGTGACAGAAATAGAAGTGCTCAAAAACAAAGAATGTCCGAAGTGTACGACAATGAGCATATTATGGACGGTTTTGGGCATTCCCAAAAAGAGAATATCTTTAGTAAATGAAAAAGAAATTCGGATTAATCGGAGTACTATTTTCTCTTATAATAACTGCTTCAACAGTTCTTGCCCAAGAAAATAGATTTGATGATGAAGTTGCAACTATAAGTCACAAAATAGACAGCATAGGCTGGTCAAAGGGTAGTGTGGTATTTACTGGAAGCTCTAGTGTAAGAATGTGGAAAAATCTTCAAAATCAGTTCCCCGACATTCCGATCATTAACACCGGATTTGGGGGCTCTACCGCTAAAGATTTATCTGCCCAGCTTTTCCCTCTGGTTTTGCGACTCGAACCATCCACTGTTTTTATTTATGAGGGTGATAACGATGTAAATGGAGGAGAAACAGCAGCTGAAATAATGACCACTTTAGACGAAATTGTCTCCCGAATTCAAAAACAGCTTCCAAATACCACTGTCAATCTAATAGCAGCAAAACCAAGTCCATCGAGATGGGAGTTAAAAACTTCATATTTGGTTTTAAATGATCTAATGAGGCAATATTGTACAGCAAATGAAAATGTCAATTTTGTTAATGTCTGGGATATCATGCTGGATAAAACTGGTGTTCCAAGATCTGATATTTTTATAGAAGACAATCTGCACATGAATGAAAAGGGCTATGCTTTATGGAAGGAAGTTTTTACTCCTTTTTTAGAGAAGTAAGTGCTTTAATATAAATACAGGAAAGATTTCTGCAATTTTTGATAGAAAATCATATACCTAAATTTCTTATGTATATAATTTCATTATATATTTGTACTTCTTAGGTAATTAATCAGCGCAATGTCAAATAACAACCTGATCAAAGGCTCTCTGCAAACCATCATCTTGAAACTCCTGGAGGAGAATGAAAAAATGTATGGCTATGAAATCACGCAAAGGGTAAAGGAGTTGACAGCTGGAGAAATTAAAATCACCGAAGGAGCGCTTTACCCTGCACTTCACAAGCTGGAAGCTGAAGGCCTGCTTAGCACCGAAATTCAGCAAGTGGACAATCGCGTGAGAAAATACTACAGCCTAACTAAAGATGGTCAAAAGGAAGTCACCAGTAAGATGTCTGAGTTGCAAGGCTTCGTAGAAAACCTCCAGCGAATCCTGACTCCAGACCTTAAACCAGGTTTTAACATTTGATTTTTTTAATTATGAGAAAGCTATCAGAACAAGAACTTGATCAGGTAAAAAATGCGATTTCGTATAAGGAATTAACTTCTGCGGAAATCTTGATGGAAATATTTGATCATTATATTAGTCATTTAGAGGATTTTGAGGAAAGCGAATTCGAAGAGCAATTAGATGAGTTAGAGGATAAATTTACCTATGCGTATTGCCATGCCTTACAGGCAAAATTCTTAAAAGCTTCGAAAAAAGAGATTTTCAATCTTCAGTGGACTCTTTTTAAAACGTATTTCACTTGGCCTAGAATGCTGGGTACCGTTTTATTTTTATGCTCTTTTATTTTCTTCTGGAGCACTATTGAATCAAAAACCAAAGGGTTAATTTTAGTTATCCCATTAGTGATTGTGCTTGGCCTCAATGCCTGGATATGGGTTAAATCCTATAAAAAAGTTAGGGAGATTAAAAGAATTGTCAATGCAAAAAAAAGAATTGAATCATCTTATTTAAGCAACATCTTGGTTCAGTTTTCATTAATGACCTCATCATTTAACATGCTGATTTTAGTTCCAAAAATTCTAGATGTTCCCAATTTCCTTGACAGTGTTTTTTTCTTAGTAGCAAGTTTCAGTCTCTTCATTTTATACACAGGCTATACCTTGACACTTTTTGAAGCTTGGAGATTAAAGACTAAATCGGCATTGATATGATAACACTTACCCTATCTCAAATTGAAACCCTCAAAAAACTAATCTCCTCCAAAGGCTATCCAGAGATTGATTTGCAGTACGAGATCTTGGATCATGTGGCTTGCAAAATAGAAGTGCTTTTGGAGGAAAATCCGACTTTGTCGCTTGACGATGCTTTCCGTAAGGTCCACAGCGAATTCGGTATTTTTGGGTTTTCTGATTTGGGTGAGTCCTACAAATCAGCGATTCGAAAGCGGTACAGAAGATATTATCTAGATGAGTTTATCCAACTATTCAGTAGCTACAAAATCATATTTCCCGTTTTCTTCGGTCTTTTGATTTTTTGGTTGAGTGAAAATGATCAGATCATCGGACTGGACTGGAGTTTACCTATTTGGATGGTTGCTTTCTTCTTTGTCGGCGTTATTTATAGCCTAATCCGGTTTGGAAAAGATTATAATCGATATAAGGGTTACATCTCATTTACCAATTCTATTGAAGCCTATGCGATTTTAAATATACTCCTTCAACTAAACCTGCAAGTAATCCTTCGTTATGAAGAAAAAATTCTCACAGACCTATCACTTTCCAGTATTTTCTACTGGGTTTGTCTGGCGGGAACTTTTGTTAGTTTTTTCGCAATAATTATTACCCCTTTTGTACTGAAAAGGGCTATCGAAGACACCAAAAGGCTACAAGCCATCTATGAAGGGTAAGCTTATTTTGGAAATATGATTTCTAAATCACAAACTAGATGCAGATATTCATTTAAATGCATTTCAAACTTTTAACTTTATACTTCAGAATTTCATAACCTAATTCCCAAATATTATTCGTACTTTTGCGCCTTAATTAGGCAAACCATGCAGAATATTCGGAATATCGCAATCATCGCACACGTTGACCACGGCAAAACTACCTTGGTTGATAAAATCATACATGTTTCAAAAATCTTCAGAGAGAACCAACAATTTGATGACCTGATTTTAGATAACAATGATTTAGAACGTGAAAGAGGAATCACTATTCTATCCAAAAACGTTTCTGTCCGTTACAGAGACACTAAAATCAACATTATTGACACTCCTGGTCACGCCGATTTTGGTGGTGAAGTTGAACGTGTTTTGAAAATGGCTGATGGCGTTATTCTATTGGTGGATGCTTTTGAAGGGCCAATGCCGCAAACAAGATTCGTTCTTGGAAAAGCACTTGATCTGGGACTGACTCCTATTGTTGTGGTAAATAAGGTAGATAAAGAAAACTGTAGACCTGACGAAGTTCATGAAGCAGTTTTTGACTTGATGTTCAACCTAGACGCTACCGAAGAGCAGTTGGACTTTCAAACTCTTTACGGTTCTGCAAAACAAAATTGGATGGGGCCTGATTGGAAAAACCCAACTGATTCCATCATACCATTACTTGATGCGATTGTAGATCATATCCCAGCTCCTAAAATTGAAGAGGGATCTCTTCAGATGCAAATTACTTCATTGGACTACTCAAACTTTGTTGGCCGTATCGCAATCGGAAGAGTAAAAAGAGGAACCATCAAAGAAGGTGCACAAGTTACTCTTTGTAAGATTGGAGATGTTTTCAAAAAAGTAAAGATTAAAGAACTACATACGTTTGAAGGTTTAGGTAAAGCTAAGGTTTCAGAAGTTGTAGCCGGAGATATTTGTGCCGTAACAGGTATTGAAGATTTTGAGATCGGTGATACTATAGCAGCTGCAGAAAACCCTGAGCCACTAAAGAGAATTGCGATTGATGAGCCTACCATGAACATGCTCTTCACAATCAACAACTCTCCTTTCTTCGGTAAAGAAGGTAAGTTTGTCACTTCTCGTCACTTGAGAGATCGTTTGATGAAAGAGACTGAGAAAAACCTTGCTTTGAGAGTGGAATCAACTGATTCTGAAGATAAATTCTTGGTCTATGGACGTGGAATTCTTCACTTGTCAGTTTTGATCGAAACAATGAGAAGAGAAGGTTACGAACTTCAAGTTGGTCAACCTCAAGTAATTTACAGAGATATCGATGGGGTAAAACAAGAACCAATCGAAACTCTAGTAGTAGATGTTCCTGCTGAGTCTGCAGGCAAAGTAATCGAACTTGCCACTCAAAGAAAAGGGGAATTGTTAATTATGGAGCCAAAAGGAGATCTCCAGCATTTAGAGTTCAAAATCCCTTCAAGAGGTTTGATTGGTTTGAGAAACAATGTGCTGACAGCAACTCAAGGTGAGGCTATCATGAACCATAGATTTACTTCTTATGAGCCTTTCAAAGGAAATATTCCTGAGAGAAACACCGGTTCTATCATTTCTATGGAAGGTGGTCAATGTACTGCATATGCAATAGATAAGCTTCAGGACAGGGGGACATTCTTTGTTGATCCTGGAGCAGAGCTTTATGGAGGTCAGGTAATCGGAGCCCACAACAGAGAAAATGATATTGTGGTGAACGTACAAAAAGGCAAGAAATTGACAAATATGCGTGCTTCAGGTTCAGACGATAATACCAAGATTGCTCCAGCTGTAAAATTCTCTCTGGAAGAATCCATGGAATACATACAAAAAGATGAATATTTAGAAATTACTCCGAAAAGTATCCGTATGAGAAAGATTTTCTTGGATGAAGGAGAAAGAACTCGAATGGCAAAAAAAGAAGCTTAAAAACTTAATTTTCCTCATTACTTCATATCCCGTAAACCAGAATTTACGGGATATTTTTTTACCATAATTGATGCACTTCCTCCCTTATGTATTTATCATATACTTTTTTCGCTAGTTTCATTTGCTCCTTTGATAGTGGGTTCAAATCTGAAACCTGAATATTTGACTCAACCTGACTAAGATTAGATGCTCCTGGAATTACTGTACTCACTTCCGGAAACATTAATATCCATTTTAAGGCAAAAGCAGCCAGAGAAATACCTGAGTCTAGCTCCTTTTTTAATTTCTCAATAGCCCGGAATGCTATTTCAAGAGGAACTCCAGAAAAGGTTTCTCCTTTATCAAAAGCTTTCCCTTCCCTATTAAAATATCGATGGTCATCTTTGGAAAAAGTTGATTCCGGAGTGATTTTACCACTTAATAGTCCGCTTGCAAGTGGCACACGGACGATCACGCCTATATTATTCTTTGCAGTATTCCTAAAAAGTATTTCAGCAGGTTTCTGACGAAAAACATTGTAAATCACTTGAATTGATGATACTATTTCATATTTAATAGCACTCAATCCCTCTGTTATTTTCTCAACACTTACTCCCATTGCCGCAATCTTTCCCTCTTTTTGCAGATCTTCAAACAGCTTAAATATTTCATCTCTTTTGTAAACTGGCTCAGGTGGGCAATGTAATTGTATCAAATCCAACCTATCAAATCCTGTATTTCTTAAACTATCCTCCACATGCCGCCGGAGCTTTTCTACTGTATATGCCTCATTAATGTGCGGTTGAATCCTTCTCCCACATTTTGTTGCAACATAAATTTTCTCAGATCGCTCTCTCACTGCTTTCCCAACAGCTGCTTCACTGAGACCCGCATCATATACATCTGCCGTATCAACAAAATTGACACCTTTATCAAAAGCTGCATGTAAAAGTTTCTCAGCTATTTTTGGATCAAAAGGTTTTCCCCAGCCTCCCCCAATTTGCCAAGTTCCTAATCCAACTTCTGAAATTTCAAATCCTGTTTTTCCTAGTTTACGATAATTCATGGATCTTTATTTTTAAAGAATTGCTTGAAAAAAAAACAATAAGTCAAAGGGTAAATTCAAACAGTTATCTAAAAGCAATATAAATTTTTATCTTTAGAATCTTTGAGGATTCTATCACCTGTTTATAGGAAATTGAAGATTTTGATCCATCAAACTTTATGAATACTAGAAGACAATTCTTAAAATCAGTTGGCGTAGCAGGTGCTGCAGCCGTATTACCAATTAATTCAATCGCTAAAGAAATGGCAAAACAAAAAATGATCCATCAGGTCTATTTTTGGCTTCATGATGTAGCCAACACAGAGGAATTTTTAACAGAGGCTGTTCCCATGTTGGGTAGATGTAAAACTGTTGGCAAGTTTATAGCAGGTACACCGGCCGAAACTGCAGATAGAGATGTTGTAGATCACTCGTTTCAGGTTTCCTGTACCATTTTCTTTGATAGTTTAGAAGACCAAGACGTTTACCAATCTGACCCCCTACATTTAGAGTTTATTGAAAAGTATTCTCATATGTGGAAAACGGTAAAAGTTTACGATATCGCAATCTAACAAATCCTGATTACAATAATTTACGTATCTACAAAGCATTACAAAACCTAAGATGAGAAAACACTATCTATACCTGAGTTTGTTGCTTGTAGGGATTTGGTCCTGTAATAAAAAAGATGATCCCACACCAAATCCACAATCGGATGAAGTAAAGGACGCGATCTATTCTTCCATGGAAGAATGGTATTATTGGAATCAGGAACTTCCTACAAAACCAAATCCTAAAGATTTTTCAACAAACGAAGAATTTCTTGAAGCAATAAAATTCAAGCCATTAGATCGCTTTTCATACCTTACCACCCAAGAGGATTTTAACAATGCCTTTGTAGGAAGAAATGCAGGACATGGTTTTGGTTTTGCGTTCGATGCAAACGAAAGACTTTATCTAACCTTTGTTTTTGATCAATCTCCAGCTGGAAAAGACGGTTGGCAGCGTGGATGGGAAATAACGCAAATCAATGGCAAACCTATCACTGAATATAAAACTTCTACGGGAGGTTATGATTTCAAACTTGGAGGTCCTGACCCAGGAATCACAAATACCTTTACTTTCAAACTGCCTGATGAAACTACCACTACCCGATCCAATACTAAAGCGGAATATCAATCAAATTCTGTTTTACATAAATCTGTAATTGATCTATCAGGGAAAAAAGTTGGTTATTGGGTTTATAATAGCTTTAAAGCCACAGCAGGTCTTACTCCAACTAGAAGTAATGAGGTTCAGGAGTCTTTTGAATATTTTATAGCAGAAGATATTGATGATTTAATTATCGACTTAAGGTACAATGGAGGTGGTTCTGTTGCCGTTGCCGAGCAATTAGCTAATTACTTGATACAGTCAGCAAATCGAGTAAATATCATGTACACTAATAAGTTGAATTATCTTAAAACTAGCCTAGAGAAAGAAGTCAAATTCAATAAAATTGGAAATCTTAATTTGGATAGAATTGTTTTTATTACTTCCAGAGGGACAGCCTCAGCTTCTGAACTAGTAATAAATAGTTTGGATCCCTTTTTTGATTTAACCTTAATAGGCGATAATACATTTGGGAAACCGGTCGGATCATTCCCATTGTCAAGCTATACTCCCACTCTTAAAAATAATGATGTAGAATTAGTTCCTATCACTTTTGCACTAGCTAATTCTAAAGGAAAAGCTGATTATTTTGATGGATTCACAGCAGATTTTCTAGTAGGAGATACCCCACAGTTTAATTGGGGCTCGGAGAATGATTTAAGGCTATTATCTGCTTTACAATTTCTTGAAGGTGGAAGTATTAACAGCAGGATAATTAATTCCTATTATCGGCCTGAATGGGAAATGATTGACCAATTCAAAGGACTGCAACAAGAATTTCCTGCTTATTAAAATTTACTTTTTTTTAAGGTTGATTCCATTAACACCCATGAATCTGGATCCAAAATAATTTCCTTTGGTTCAAAATCGATAGGAAGAATAATTGTGTTTGATTCCTTATTCACTTGAATCGTTTCGATCAGAGGATCTTTTTGATCAGGTTTATAAATAGCTACTTGGATAGGCATTTCAAATAAACTTCCGTCCTGCTGAACCTGATCTAAAGTAATCCGCAATTCTTTGGTTTTCTGGCTATAACCCCAATCTCCCTTTATCACCAATTCCCCCGATTTATAAAGCCATTGATCGAAAAACCCTTCAAGGTTTTCTCCCGAAGCTTCTTCCATTTCTAATCTGAAATCTTTGGTTGTAGCATTAAGGTTTTGATATTTTGTATAATAAGACCTTATTCCTTTCCAGAAATTTTCTGTTCCGACTATGCCTCTAAGCATATGTAATATCCAAGATCCCTTTTGGTAAGTCTGGCCAGTAGTCACTTGGCTCATATCCTCTAGGTTATCATGAATAATTCTGTAGTCAGGATTTTTTTCATGAAAGGACATAACCCGCTCTTTACTGGATGCCATTTGTTTCATAAATGCATCATGACCATAAGCATGCTCGATAAATAATGAGGTGAAATAGGTGGCAAACCCCTCACTTAACCAGACATCATCCCAATCATATTCTGTGACTGAGTTACCAAACCATTGATGTGCGATTTCATGGATGACCACATTTCTCCATCGCTCATTTCTATCCCCAACTACTGAGTTTTCGCTATACAAAATAGCTGAAGCAGCTTCCATTCCACCACTGACACTATTGGATTGAATATTTGCTAATTTCTCATAGGAAAACGGCCCTATGTAGTCACTGTAAAACTCCAAGACTTTTTTGGTGGGCTCAGCAAAATCATAAAACCCTGCATCACGATCTTGACGATAAACCCAAGTTTGAATCGCTTTTCCTTCAAAATCATCTACCTGCTGAACAGCAAATTCAGCTACTCCCAAAACGTAAAGCCATGAGGCTATTGGAACAGATTGCTTCCAATGCGTCAACCTCGTTCCATTTCCCAAATCTGTTTCTTCAACTTT
>NZ_JAHEBC010000351.1 GCF_024642405.1 Algoriphagus sp.
AATCTGGAGGTTTTCGATTTCTTTAAGACTATTAATAAGTTCATTTTCAATCCCTGTCCTGAATTCAAGAGTCATCTGGCAATCTAGCATCATTTCTTGATCTAGGATTGATAAGTCATGGGCTTTGACCAGTTTCATGACTTCATTCATGGAAGGATATTGAAATTTAATCCGCACTGATTCTAGTACTTTTTCCTCCACTATTTCATTTTCTTCAATCGCTAAAGCCGCAGAAGTTTTATAAGCATTAATAAGTCCACTCATACCCAATTTTGTTCCTCCAAAATAACGAACAACTACTATCAGGATATTTGTTAAATTTTTGGATCTAATTTGCCCTAAAATAGGATCGCCTGCTGAATGATTTGGTTCACCATCATCAACGGCCCTATATATTTCACCCTCTTTTCCAAGAACATATGCGTAACAATGGTGGCGAGCATCGTAATAAGTCTTCCTGAGTTCCGATAAATTTTCTTTAATTTCATCCTCTGTTTTAACTGGAAATGCAAAAAAGAAAAATTTGCTACTTCTATCTTTAAAAAGCCCCTCACTAGTTCGTTGTATTGTTAAATAAGTATCATTTAGACCTTCTGAATTCATGAATTTTAAATGGTAGGAAGTGTTGAATCAAGGGCTAAATTAGAAATTTAACCATTCCTTAACCCTAATACCCTAACATTTCTATTAATTTTAGGAGGAGAGACAATTCGTGTTTTGTACATAATTAATTATGGAAAATAGACCCTATATAATAGACTTACCAGGTCATTCCTCAGAGAGTGGTAATTTGAGTTTTTGGGATAATCTGGAACTATTTCCTTCTGGAATTCAAAGGTGCTTTTGGATTTCGAAAGTAAAAAAGGGAGAAACGAGAGGCAATCATGCTCATCAACTTGAGTCTCAGGTTATTATTTCTCTGGTTGGAATTCTAAGAGTTGAAGTTACAACTCTGGTAGGGGAAATGTTATGGTTTACTTTGGATTCCTCATCCAAAGGTTTATTTGTTCCTCCTTTAAATTGGATATCTATTAGTTTCTCTGAAGATTCCATACTTTTAGGATTATGCGACAGAGCTTTTTCAGAAGAGGATTACATAAGAGATAAAAAAGATTTTGACAACTATCAAAAAAGAAATAAGTAAAGGTTTTGAATTGCTTGTAAGTCCATCTTCTTCAAGTCAGAAAGATTATTTACTTTCTAATTTTTCAATCCCAGGGGATTTACAGTTGCTTGATTTTCACTTAGTTAAAAACAGCAAGAAAAAGGCAATCATCACTTTTTCTATTTCAAAAGATCAAAAAGCCAAATCTATTCCATTGGCACCATTTGGTGGGTTTTACATTTTAGAAAAAATTCAATCTGATTCTTTGGAGATTTTTATTAATGAAATCACAGCGTACCTTTTAGAAATTGGAATAAATAAAATTGAAATAACCATAGCACCAAAGCCCTATGAAGGATATTATGATTTGATCAATTATCTACTTTTCAAAAATGGCTTTAGTCCAAAAAACTTACTGTGCCATCAATTTTTTTTAGGAAGGAAAAAAATTAAAAAATGGGTTAATTTAGAACAGTCGAAATTTCAAAGCAAAACACAAAAACAAGGGATAAAAATCATTAGCGATTCTATCAATAATTTTAATTTTCTTAATGATATCAGACAATGGAATATGGAAAGAGGATATCAAATGAATTTTGACGAAAATAGGATCATTCTTCAAGTTTCAGAATACCCGGAAAGGTATTTTTTGATAAGTGTTTTGGATTTGAAAAATCCAATTGCTCACTGTTTGGCGGTAAAACTTTTTCCAGATACACTATATTATTTTCTTTCTGCAATCAATCCAAAGTCTCATTTAAAAAATGGAGGTGATATCCTCCTTTATCAGCTTTTTAAACTAGCTAATGAAGAAAAGGTGAGACTTATCGATTTAGGCTCTTCAGATTTGGGAAATGATGTTAATCACCCTTTGATGTTTTTCAAATCCAGATTTGCAAATGACTTCTCGAATAAGATAACCTGGGCAAAAAATTTATCATGAAAAGTTCGGGCTTCGTTACTATAGTTTGTATTTGCTTCAATCATGAATCTTGGATTCAGGAGTGCCTTGAAAGTGTAAAGCTCCAAGATTATGCTCAAAAAGATTTGATAATAATTGATAATGGAAGTTCTGATAATTCGCTGGAAATAATTCAAAAATGGGTTAAAGAAAATTCCGGGTCTTTAAAATTGGAATTAATCTCCCATGAAAAGCCCCAATCCTATTTGAAAGTTTTTAACGATGCCTTAAAAAAATCAAAAAGCCAATATATAGTTGATCTTTCAGGAGATGATTTGTTATATCCTGATCACTTATCTATATCAATTGCTCACTTAAAGCCATCTAAGGAAATAGCATTTGTTTTTTCGGATGCCTATATTCTTGACGAAGATCGGATAGTAAAGACTTTTTATAAGAGAACTAGTGGAGGGGAATTAAAAGAAGAAATCGAGTTTGGTAAATTATATGAGACATTGATTCAATTGTATTCTATCTGTTCACCAACTATCGTTTTTAATAGGGATATATTGATTCGAGAAGGTGGCTATGATGAGAATTTGAGTTATGAGGATTTTGACATTCAAGTACGTCTTTCAAGAAAATATCCATTGGTTTTTTCTGATCATGTGGGGGTTTTGAAAAGAAAGCATTCAGATTCATTATCCAGCAGACAATACATTCCTTATGATTCTAAAATGCTCCCTAGCACTCTTTTGGTTTGTCAGAAAATAAAAAAGATGAATGAAACCGAATCTGAAAATAGAGCTTTAAAGAAAAGGATCTTATTTGAGTTGAAGCACGCACTTTGGTCAGCAAATTTCAAAGTAGCGAAAGGTTTTATCGACCTTGGAGATGAAATCAATTTAAAAAGCCCTTTTTTTGTAATTTATAAGATTTGGCTTCGATTTAAAATTGACATCTCTTGGATTTATACCCGATTGACTTAATTATCCAACAATTACCTCCACAAGAATTTTATCCTTATAATAAGTCTCGCTTAGTTCTTGAAGATTACTTGCCTGAAAAGATTTTAGATAGGAAAGTTTATTGAAATAGTAGGAGAGA
The DNA here is from genome assembly GCF_024642405.1 of Algoriphagus sp. GTDB lineage: Bacteria > Bacteroidota > Bacteroidia > Cytophagales > Cyclobacteriaceae > Algoriphagus. Next base: position 3,114 of record NZ_JAHEBC010000351.1, read on the forward strand.
TCCAGACCGGATTGATGTACTGCTCTAAACCTATCCATCAGATCGAAGGAAGAGCTAAATCTGCTCAGCATTTGACCTATCATGTAATTTCGCACAACCTCTAACTCCTCAGAAGATATCGGTTCATTTACCAATTTATTAATCTCATGGTAAATTTCGCTTATTACTTCTTTGTAGTAAGTTTTTTGAACATCTGCGGAAATAACCCAGTATTCTGAGTTTCCAATTTCGGCCAAGCTTGAAAATATTCCATAGGTATGACCTTTATCTTCCCGGATGTTTTTAATAAGCCTAGACCCAAAATAACCTCCTAAAATGGTGTTCAAAACCGTCAGCCCAATGAAATCTGGATGTGATTTTGGAATTGAGAAACTTCCCATTCTGATGCTGCTTTGAACTGCATTTTCACGAGACTCAATCGAACTATAATTTGTTATTATGTCAGGTATTAGGATTTGTTCAGATTCAATTCTATTTGGTAATTCTGATAAGTGTTTTTCAAGTAATTGAAATTCAAAATCTGAAAGATTTCCACTCACGAAAACTTCAATGTTTTGCCAAAGCATTTCGCGGTAATAAAAAATTAATTTTTCCTGAGTTACTTCATCTACATGACTTTCTTCTGGCTCTATTCCGTAAGGATGATAAGGACCAAATAAGGATTTTCGAAAAAGTTGTCCGGCTCTTACCGAAGTTTTCTCTTTTTCAAGTTTTTGACCCAATCGTTTTTGAGACTTTCTTTTTTCTATTGCCT
>NZ_JAHEBC010000352.1 GCF_024642405.1 Algoriphagus sp.
TAAAGTTCCTAAGCTTGCCCTTCTTAGAAAATCTCTCCTCCCCACATTCGATATTAAAGCTTCATTTTTCATATTATTCTGGGCTGGATTTATCATTAATTCGAAGCACTTGCTTCCAAATTTTCTATATGTTTATTTAATTCCGCAGCTGACCAAGGATAAACCCTACCTTGAGTAGTCACTCGCATGCCTCCTACTGTTCTTCTTGAAACTGGAGTCGCTTGATTTCCCCACTCATTTCGTATGTAAGTCAGAATAGCAGCTATACTTGAATCATCCATCGTAGAATGTGCCGGCATCACCGGAAGAATTTCGGGAGAATCATATTTTTTCCCATCCACTTCTATCGGACCCTCAATACCATGTAATAAAATCAATGAAAGTCTTTTATCATCTCCTAAAACCCATTCTGAATTTACCAGAGGAGGTCCCATCCTATTTGCTCCCCTTCCATTTGCACCATGACAACTTGCACAACTAACCAAAAACTTCTGTCTGCCTTCTGCAAACTGCTTCATGGATTCTTCATCCAAAGTTCCTGTGGAAATTGTCGCTTCTTTTGGGTCAAAACCAGGCCAAGAAAACATACTTTTTAACATCTCAATTCTATTGGCTTCCAAAGGCAAATCATTTCGAAGTAAAATTGCAGGCTCTGAATTGAATGCTACAAATCCTTTTTCAGGAGAATTTGCAGATTGAATGGCCAGAGATGCCAAAACAGCCTGCTCCTTCCATCCTAATTCAGGTTGGTCAACTAGGGCAAGGAGGTCTTTTATCTCTTTTTCACTTGCTTTTTTCACAATAGCGGCTGTTAGCATTTCCAAAAATATTTCTTGCTCAGATTGATTATTTCCACATTCCTCCGATTGCCAAGTAGACTTAAGGAATTCAAATTCCCTATTAGCCAAACTACTCATAACGGCATCTCGAATCAAAGCATCTTGTCCGCGTTTCCTTAATAATTTTGATAAAATAATCTGAGCATCCTGATTACCAACAGCGAAAGAACTCAAGGCTAGTTGTAAATCCAATGTCTCATCGGCAGTTTCAACCAACTGGATCATCCGTTTACCCAATTTGCCTTTGAGCTCAGTGTTATTTTCTGCTTTCTCATCTAAAATTCTTAAAGCCGAACTCTGCATAAGTTCGCTCTTATTATTTAGGAGCTCAAAAAGGAAATCACTTTCTGCCTGACCCATTCCTTCCAATGTCCAGAGTGCGTGAAAAGAGCCTAATTCATTAGATGGATTTAATATCAATTCCTTTAATTCCGGAACAATAGATAAGTCCTTTTTTTCAACTAAAATTCTTTGCGCTAAATCTCTGTACAAACCATCTTGATGAGATAGGAATCCTACTAACTCAGAACTGGATTTTGTGGATAGCTTTTCTACTTTTTTAGGACTCTCATTTTCAGGAACTATTTTCCAAATCCTCCCCATGTGAATTGGAGCATCAAGTTTTCTTTTGAGAGTTTGCTCTTTCAAATACTCAGTCATGTAAGCAAAGTGTTGGACTATGCCATGGTACATATCTACAATGTATAAAGCCCCATCAGGACCAATGGTACCATGAACTGGCCTAAATCTTTCATCTGTAGAAGCTAAAAATTCTCTACCGGGATTTGGATCATTTGCCTCTAATAAGTTTCCACTTTCAGTTACTGCATTCCGTTTTACAAGATTCCCGGCATTCTCCATTACGAATATATTTCCAGCATATTCTTCCGGAAATAAAGAGCTTCTATATACAATTGGTGAGCAGGCAGAAGTAAACTCCAATAGCCTTCCCTGTTCATCTAAAGTCCCTGGAATATATCCTCTATTGATAGCAAGATTAGATCTAATGGGATAAATTCTGCGATCAATTGTTAATCCATGGTCTATTCCCGTCGATGGAGTGTGATTTGGGTTTCGTGAAAGATAATTTGCAGGAACTAGGTCACCGTGTAGTTGGGACCAATTGTAATTGTATATCAAACGACCTTTATCATCTTGAGATATTCCCCATTGACCACGGAATTCAGTGCTGTCCCGAATCCATTTATCGTCCTCCAATTTATATCTGAGCCTGGACTTAGCACTGTAATACCAATTATCTATGTTTCTCACAAAGCCATTATCCGTATGTTCAACCACCCCATTACTTGAGTAAGTTGAATCCAACAACACCTTAGAATCTGCTTTCAAATCTCCATCTAAATCCTTGGTCACCCACAGTGCATTATTTTCAGCAACCAAAGCACCTCCTGAAAACAATCCTAAAGATCGGGGCATAATCAGACTATCGAGATAAATGGTTGATTTATCCATTCCACCATCTCCATTTAAATCTTCTAAAATGGAAATCCTACCAAGTGGTTTATCCTCATTGCTTCCCTCTATATCTGTCATATAGCCGCGCATTTCTACAACCCAGAGTCTACCATCTTCATCAAATTGGATGGCGACAGGTTCCTGAACCATAGGTTCGGCTGCCACCAATTGAATCTCAAACCCAGGTTCCAATTGAAAAGATTTCAGCTCCTCTTCCGGTGATTTTGGAGGGGAAATTGCACTCGGGTCATCTTTTGGAGGATTAGAGCAAGAAATAATCAACAGCATCAATAAACTGACGCTTGTTAAATGGTTAATTGACATGGGTAAATCTTGGGTTATTCAAGTGCCCAATCTATACATTGAAAATTCAATTTTATAAAAAAGGCACACCTCCTAATTTGAAACTTATTCAATGGATTCACAAGCTTATTTCACTAAACGGTTCAATTATTTTAGACTTTTTTACAATTAAAAAAGATCCCAGAACAATTATTTATCCCTTTTGAAGGCTATTTTAAAAAGCAAACTCTATTCTTGATCGACTACTCCAAAAGATCGCTATGCTATTTTTTTTAAGCTTATGGATGATATGGGCCTATTGATGCAGTACTATTCATGGATCGATTCTCAAAAGATGCAGGAATTGCTACTTCATTGCTGGGAAATTTCCGTAGGCATTTGTAGGAAATGCTTCAACCTGTGTTAGTTATTTTCATGATGGTACGATCAGTAAAGTCCATAACAAAGAAGTAGTGGCCGGATGAAATAAATAAAGCAATACAAATTTGGCTAAACTCAATCAGAGAACATCCCTACCTTTGTGGAAACTAATTAGAGATGAAGTTTTCCAAACTAGGATTAAATAATGAATTGCTCAAAGCAATTGAAAAAGCCAATTATAAAGACCCTTATCCAATTCAAATTGAAGCGATTCCAGCACTTTTAGACCAGAGGGACATATTGGGAATTGCACCTACCGGTTCCGGAAAAACAGCTTCTTACATACTTCCCATACTTCAACTTTTACAAGAAAAAAAGGAAAACAGGAGTAGAAATATCCCAGTTTTAGTTTTGGTACCAACAAGGGAATTGGCATCACAAGTGGCACAAGTAGCTGACAATTTTTCCAGATTTCTAAAAAGAAGAGTTAAGACTGTTGCTGTCTTTGGAGGAGTATCCATCAATCCACAAATGATGAAAATGAACGGGACCGATATCTTGGTCGCCACTCCAGGTAGATTATTGGACTTACTTTCCAAAAACTCTCTTTCCCTTTCTGAAGTCCAAGTACTTGTCATGGATGAAATGGATAAAGTTTTAAACATGGGTTTTAGAGAGGAAGTAAATCAAATTCTCTCTGAACTTCCCAAAAAGCGTCAAAACGTTCTTTTTTCGGCAACGATGGACGAAACGCTGGAAGGAATGATCGAATCATTACTAAAAGACCCAAAAAGGATTTCTGTAAAACCGGCTGAAGTTGAGATAGACCTTATTGATCAATATGCCTATCGGGTAAGCGCAGAGAAAAAAGGCCCATTATTG
>NZ_JAHEBC010000353.1 GCF_024642405.1 Algoriphagus sp.
CTCCACGGAAATTAATGGATGTTTCCAAATTGAAAAGCGCAGGCTGGGAGTCTAAAATTGATCTAATTGATGGAATAGAAGCTACTTATTCTTGGTTTTTAAAAAATCAAAACAACTTCAAGGAAGTGAAAATTTGAAAGTGGAAGTTGCTATTTTATTGACCTGTTTTAATAGGAAAGCTAAGACCAAAGCTTGTCTTGAAAATTTGCGCACACAAAATATTCCGGCTGAATTTTCTTTTCGCGTTTTTATTTGTGACGATGGGTCTTCTGATGGAACTTCTGAAATGCTAAAGAAGGACTTTCCAGATGTCTGCGTAGTGAAAGGTAATGGAAAGCTGTTTTGGGGAGGAGGAATGAGTAAAGCATGGAAATTGGCTAAGGAAACAGCTCAATTTGATTATTATCTATGGTTGAATGATGATACTTTTTTGCTTCCAGATGCACTTTCTGCCCTTTTTTCTGAATACAAATCAATTGGTAGAACAGCAATTTTGACTGCTGCATGCAAAGAACCGGGAACCTTTAAATTTACTTATGGTGGTCTGATGGATGAGTATATTCCTTTAATTCCCAACGGAGAACTTCAAGAAGTGAGATTTATCAATGGAAACCTGGTTTTGATTCCAAAGGAAATAGAAGAGAAAATAGGGGTAATATCTTCTCTTTATACACATTATCTTGGTGATTTTGATTACGGGCTTCGAGCGCTTAGAGCTGGCTTTCCCTGTTTTACTACTTCAAAATATTTGGCTGAATGTGAATCCAACCCTTTTCCAAATTGGTCAGATCCAAACTTGCCATTAAGAAAAAGGTGGAAAATCGCCCATGATGTAAAAGGAAGAGCTGTATCAGAATATATAAGCTTTAAAAGCTATCATTATGGTAAAATTGTGGGGTTTAAATCTTTAATAGATATTTATCTAAAGCTTTTTTTCACAGATAGTTATGTCGATTTTCGAAATAAAATTTTAAATAAAACATAAGATTTGTATGAGGTTTTTTCTCATATAAATAAAAAGGACATGAAAACAGCATTAATAACTGGGATCACTGGTCAGGACGGTTCTTACCTAGCAGAATTACTTTTAGAAAAGGGCTACCAAGTTCATGGCATTAAGCGAAGAGCATCTTCCTTCAATACTCAGCGGATCGACCATCTCTATCAGGATCAGCATGAAACAAATGTGAATTTTGTTCTCCATTATGGAGATCTGACCGACTCAACTAATATCATTCGAATTATTCAGGAGGTTCAACCTGATGAAATTTACAACCTTGGTGCTATGTCACATGTCAAAGTTTCTTTTGACTCTCCTGAGTATGTGGCAAATGTAGATGCAGTTGGGGCGCTTCGAATTTTGGAAGCAGTTCGCATTCTGAAATTGGAAAAAAAGACGCGGATCTATCAAGCTTCTACCTCCGAGCTTTATGGAGGAATGGAAGAAAACAAAAACGAGGATGGGTATTATGATGAAAATTCGCCCTTTTATCCTCGATCTCCTTACGGTGTAGCCAAGATTTATGGGTTTTGGATTACCAAAAACTACCGGGAAGCCTACAACATGTTTGCGTGCAATGGAATTCTTTTTAACCATGAATCTCCGAGAAGGGGAGAAACATTTGTCACTCGCAAAATCACCATGGCTGCCGCTGCAATTGCCTTGGGCAAACAAGATTGCCTATACATGGGTAATTTGGATGCACAGCGGGATTGGGGTCATGCAAAGGATTATGTCAAAGCCATGTGGCTGATGTTACAGCAAGAACTGGCTGAAGATTATGTAATTGCCACGGGAAAGACCACCAAAGTCCGTGACTTTGTTCAAATGGCCTTTGCTCATGTAGGGTTTTCTATCAGGTGGGAAGGAGAAGGTGTAAATGAGGTGGGGATTTTGGATTCTGTTGATTTTGTGAAGTATTCAAAAGCTACGCAACTTTCAATTGAACAGTCAATGGTACCAAAATCAGATACCGTACTGATTCGCATCGATCCTGTTTACTTTCGCCCCACAGAGGTTGATATACTTAAGGGTGATCCAACCAAATCCAATACCCAGCTTGGCTGGAGGCCAGAATATGACCTCCCTGGTTTGGTAGAGGATATGATGAGAGGGGATTTGAATGAACTAATTAAAAAATAATAGTTCAATTTTAACTTGATACTTAAACCATATTTTTTGCCTAAAAGCCAGTATGTTATTGGTACTAGGTATAATGTTTTCCAAGACTTTTAAACAAATTCTTAATACTTGAAAAAGGCAATAATTACGGGAATAACTGGTCAGGATGGAGCATATTTAGCTCAATTGCTGATTCAAAAAGGGTATAAAGTTATTGGGCTTAGTCGTCAAAATGATTTACAGTCAGCCTACCGATTAGTTTATTTGGGAATTGATCAACAAGTGGAAGTCACTCAAGTTGATCTTACAAATCCTCGTGCCGTCATGGATTGCTTGGAAGCATACCACCCAGACGAAATTTATAATTTAGCAGCTCAGAGTTCCGTTGGACAATCATTTAAGTTTCCCCAAGAGACTTTCTCTTTTAATACGCTCAGCGTGATGAACTTGCTTGAGGGAATTCGTCAGTTTGATAAAAATATCCGCTTTTACCAGGCCTCCAGTAGTGAGATGTTCGGAAGTGTTAGCCTTAAGAATCTTCCCATCCGTGAATCTCTTCTTTTTCACCCTGTAAGCCCTTATGGGATTTCCAAAGCCTCTGCACATTGGTTAACTGTTAATTACAGGGAAGCATATGGGCTGTTTACGGCCTGCGGGATTTTGTTTAATCATGAATCTTCGCTTAGGGGAGAAAATTTTGTGGTCAAAAAAATCATTAATACTGCCATCAGGATAAAAAATGGAGAAGTAAAAGAATTAAATGTAGGGAATTTAGCAATTAGTAGGGATTGGGGTTATGCTCCCAAATACGTGGAGGCGATGTGGTTGATGCTACAGCAAAATATTCCTGCAGATTATGTGATCTGCTCTGGTCAAGTGACTAGTTTATTGGAATTAATTAATCAGGTTTTTAATAAACTGGATTTAGACCTTCGGTCTTATGTGCGGTTAGACCCACAATTATTACGTTCGCTAGATTTAGCCATAATATATGGTGATAACTCTAAGGCGAAGCAAGAATTAGGTTGGGAGTATGAAATGGATATCTCTTACTTGATTTCCAGGCTGATTCAAGACGAGGAAGACTTGATAAAATGGAAGACATCCAAAATTTAAGTAAACCAATACGGGTAGTTTTTTTTCAGCGGAAGCCTAGAGGGCAAAATTTTAGTGTGGAGATTCTTTTTGAAGAAATCAGAAAAAATCTTCCTTTAAATGTTCAGCCTTTGATTTCAATTGCAAGCTATACTAGTAATGGTTTTTGGAAGCGATTATACATTTCTATAGAAGCTGCATTCCGCCAAAAATGGGGAGATATTAATCATATAACTGGGGATGTAAATTTTATTGGTTTTTTTTTTAGAAGAAGAAAAACCATTCTGACCATTTTGGATGTTGGTTTCATGAAACATTCAAACCCATTGGCTCGCTGGATACTGCAGCTATTTTGGGTCAAGATTCCGGTGAAAAAGGCTGCGATTGTTACCACTATATCTCAAGCCACGAAAGATGAATTGTTGAAATATGTTGACTGCGACCCTTCTAAAATTAAGGTAGTTTATGTTCCAATCGCAACTCATTTCAAGCCTAAGCTAAAGATTTTTCAAAATGATAAACCTATAATCCTGCAAATTGGGGTTGCTTTCAATAAAAATATCGAACGATTGATTGAGGCAGTGAAAGGTATTTCTTGCCATTTAGAAATTGTAGGGAATTTGGAAGAAAGGTTAATTCGA
>NZ_JAHEBC010000354.1 GCF_024642405.1 Algoriphagus sp.
AGCATACATTGCACAAAAAGAAAACGATCTTGAAAATGCCCTTAAATATGCACGTCGCAGTTTAAAGCTTGCTCAAATTTATGAATTAAAAAAAGAGAAAGCGGATGCTAGTCTTTTACTTTTTGAGCTTCATAATAAATTTGGTGATCGTGACTCAGCCTTATTTTATCACCTGAATTATATTGCTATTAGAGATAGTATTAGGAACCTAGAGGAAATCGAAAACATAGCTAAAGAAACTCGTCGATTTGAGGTTTCCCAAAAACAAATAGAAGTTGACTTATTGAACCAAAAAAATCGGAATCAAAAGATCCTGGTATTTTCTACTGCTCTTGCTTTGATTTTAATAGGAATACTTGCAGCTGTACTTTATAGAAATAATTCATTTATCCGTAAGACAAACAAAATCATTGACAAGGAACGGAATAAATCTGATCATTTATTACGAAATATTTTGCCTGATAAAACAGTAAATGAGTTAAAGGAATTTGGGAAAGTGAAGGCACAAAGAATCGATTCAGTTTCAGTCATGTTTACCGATTTTAAAGATTTCACCAAACATGCAGACCATTTATCACCAGAACTATTGATTCAAAGCCTTGATTTTTATTTTACTTATTTCGATCAAATCGTGGAGAAGTATGAATTAGAAAAAATCAAGACTTTGGGAGATTCTTATATGTGCGCCTCTGGAATTCCCTTTCCTCAAAAAGACCATGCCGAAAGAATTATTTTGGCCGCGATGGAAATGATGGAGTTTGTAGAAAAATCCAAACAACTAAAAGATGACAATCTAATTCGTTTTGAAATGAGAATTGGGATTAGTTCTGGTCCAGTGGTTGCCGGGGTGGTCGGAAAAAAGAAATTTGCTTATGATATCTGGGGAGACACAGTGAATTGTGCTTCAAGAATGGAATCCTATTCAGATGCTGGGAAAATCAATATTTCTGAAGACACGCACAAACTTGTTGTTGATAAATTCAAATTTTCGGACCGGGGTGAGATTAATGTAAAGAATAAAGGAAATATGAAGATGTATTATATTGAAGGAATTATTTAAAGATTGTGTATATCCGCAATTCTACCAGAAAGGAGACTAATGCAATACAAAATAAGCTCAACTGTAAATTTTAGGCTGCTTCGGTCTTCGGTCATCGGTCTTCCGATCAGATAAGCAAAGAATTTAAGGTGACTGGCATCATTGCGGATAATCATATTAAAGATTATCCATATCCTTCCCTTCAATCAGATTCCTAAATTCGGCTTAGTTATTTTTAGAATTTCAAGAATTAAAGAGCTTCTAAGCTTAATTTTTTGGGAAAGAATCAAAAGCAAAGTATTTGGTATTTGGTATCTCTATTTTTTTGAATAAAAACCTGTTCGAATAAATAAAAAATCCGCTTGTTATAAACAAGCGGACTTAAAAACGGTGATTTGAACTTTAATCTACTCCTACTCTAATTCTTTATAGACGTTTTAAACTTTCATTCAAAGTTTAAAAACAACCTCTTTAATAATGCTTCTTATTTTATGCAGCCTCTCTCTCTAAAGCTAGATAATGTGTGATCATACGATTCGAATCTATCAAGGGTATGATTGTAATTTCACATTCATATTCTAACCCATTTTTCTTATAGTTCGTCACCGTTTCGGAAATACGTTCACCATTACTTAGTTTCTTTCGGATTCTTGCTTTAACTACTTCAGATGTATTTGGACCTTGAAGAAAAATTGGCTTTTTACCTATTGCAAAGTCAGGTGCATAACCAGTCATTTTCTCAAAACCGTTATTTACCCATAAAATTTTCTGATCCAAATCAGTTAAAACCAATGTTTGATAATTGATCGATAGTTCTTTGACAAAATCTACCTTCCAATTATTCAAAAGTGAAATTCTTTTCAGAATATCAATATCTTCTGACTTTTTACTGATGGCGTTAAATATTGGATTAGAAATATCCCAACTAATCAAAGGATGATATTTCGACTTTTTAGCTACTCTAGTACTCATTCAAATCAATTTCTTCAGACAAGTCTTTGTCCCGTTAATCACTTAATAGTAGTAACAAACCAGTCGAAAAATTGTTATAAAAACCTCTTAAAAAAAATAAAAATATTTTGCCAAGAAGCTTAATTACCATAAAAAATCAGTTATTCAATATATACCTCCAAACTTGATTGCGTTTGTTACCTAAGCCTTCAAACAATTTTCCCCTGTTAAGAAATGATAATCAAAGGAATGGGAAAATAGTTTTATCAAATTCTTAAGACTAATCTGAAACTGACTTTCTTACCATTTCAATATGTTCTATACCATCTTCATCATACGTTTCTCCATCAGCAACAAACCCTAAAGAGGAATAAAAACCTAGCGCATAAGTTTGTGCACCAATTCTGATATTACCGGCTCCAAACAGCTTTTCGCAATTCTGAATGGACAATTCCATCACTATTCTGCCTATACCTTTTCCTCTCACAGACGGTGCAGAAACAACTCGGCCAATAGCCATTTCCGGATAAGATAATCCAGGAGGTACCAATCTACTGTAGCCTAATAATTGTTTATCCGAGAACAACATCAAGTGAAAAGACTTCTGGTCCTTATCATCCTGATCTAAAAAAACACAATTTTGCTCCACGACAAATACCTCACTTCTCAACTTAAGCAATTCATAAAGTTCGTCGACATTTAGATCTTGAAATGATTTGACAGAATGAGTAAGATTCATAGAATTCATATTTGACTTATGTAAATAACTAGGATCACAAAAGTCGCAATTAAAGATTGGGCAAGAAAGAATTCTAATTATAAAATGGCTCGTCTTTCCTATAAAAAAACTGATTTGCTTAAACCAAAAATATAAGCATTTACCAATATCAAGTGAATTCACAATACTGATTTGATCTATTTCAGATCAACGAATGGTTTAGCTAAAAGATGATCGAATAAATTACTATTTCCATCATTTTTTTGAATTATCTACCACTGATCAAAAAAAATAAACAACTAAACTATCTGTCTGTTACCACTTTGTTAAATGCGATAAAAACATTGAATGACAATACAGATACAGCTAAATGAAAAATCTTCTATTTCTTTCTGGTAAAGGATCAGCTATTATTAACTCTTTAATCTTAATATTTTTACTGTTGATCATTAATCCTTTAGAGCTGCAGGCTCAAAACTTTCAGGTTTCCGGTCAATTGATTGATTCCAAAACGAACGAGCCTGTGGGTTTTGCACAGGTTGCTGTATTTGAATCATCCGATAGCACTACCCCAGAAGCTTATTCCGATACCAATGAAAATGGAGTTTTTAATTTAGCAGTAGGATCTGGCAAGTATGTATTCAAAGCTTTTTTTATTGGATATCAAGATTTGGTCATTTCTAATATTGAAGTCAAAGGATCTACGGATCTAGGTGAATTATCCTTTATCAGTGAAGGACAAGATCTTCAGGAAGTGATCGTTGAAACTTCAAAATTACCGGTAAGAACTAGTCTCGAAGGTTTGATTGTAACGCCGGAGAATAATCTTGCTAATGCGGGTGGAACTTTATTGGACATTCTGAGAAATACGCCTTCTGTATCGGTCAGCGAAGATGGAGGTATCTCCTTAAGAGGGAGTTCCAATACTAATATTCTGATAAACGGAAGGAATTCCTCTTTAACCCAAAATTTGGATCAGTTGCCCGCCAGCATAGTTGAAGAGATTAAAATTATCAACAATCCCAATGCTCGATATGATGCTGAAGCAGAAGGAGGAGTGATCGATATTGTCTTGAAAAAAGGAATTGAGTTGGGCACTCATGGGGGATTTGAAGGAACTTATGGTACAAGAAACCGATCCAAT
>NZ_JAHEBC010000084.1 GCF_024642405.1 Algoriphagus sp.
ACATTTCCATCTCTTCTCCTTTCGTCAGCTTTTCTTGAATCGAGCATTTCCCGAAAGAGTCGATCATGATCGCTAGTACTTTCAACAAGTCCATCTACCTCATATTCTATCTTCAGGATTTTTTTGGCTTTCATTAATGGCCAAGTTGAATCACCGATAATCGCGACATTATTATCAAATGTGATTACATCGGTAACCCCCTTGACATTTCTTGCGCCAGATTCATTAACTGATTTAATTTTCATACCAAATGGAGGACGCTGAATCATCGCATGCTTCATTCCCTCTCTGTAGAAGTCTAGTCCAAAAAGTGGTTTTCCTGTGAAAATCGCAGCGTTATCTACATTTTTCACGGGAGTACCGATGATTTTAAAATCTTTAGGGTCTTTTAGAGCAATTTCTTCAGGGGCTTCCATCATGGATGCTGCAGTAGCCATGTCACCATAGCTTGCTTCTTTACCACTTCCTTTATGATAGATCATTCCTGCAGAGGTAGTTATTTCAGATGCTGGAACCGACCATTCTTTTGCAGCGGCTGCAATCAAAAGATATCTAGCAGTAGCTCCTGCTTTTCTAAGTCTTTCCCAAGAATGCGGCATTGCACCTGACCCACCTGTTAATTGCCGATCAAATTTTTCGGTGTCCAGATTAGCCTGCATTACCCTCACTTTGTTCCAATCAGCATCCAGTTCTTCTGCTACAACCATTGGGAAAGAGGTCTTGATATTTTGACCTAATTCTGGATTAGGAGAATAAATCACGATATCTCCGCTAGGAGCGATGGATAGATAGGCATTAAAATTCTTTGCTTGAGAAAGAACTTGCTCATTACTTAATACCTCCATTTTTGGAGATTCGCAACCAAGCCAGTTGAAACCGATAAATAGACCTCCAGCCGTAGTTCCTGCAATCTTGAGAAAATCTCTTCTATTAGTTTTTTTAAGTGTAGCCATAGTTTTTAGATTTTAGCAGCCTTAGCGACAGCTTCTCTGATTTTATGATAAGTTCCACATCGACAGAGATTTCTGTTCATTGCATTTTCAATTTCTTCCATGCTTGGAGATGGATTTTTTTTCAAAAACGCTGCTGCATTCATAATCTGACCTGCTTGACAATAACCGCATTGGGCTACGTCGATTTCTTCCCATGCTTTTTGAACAGGGTGATCTCCTTCTTTGGAAAGACCTTCAATAGTTGTTATTTCGTCAGATCCTACACTTGAAACGGGCATTGAGCAAGAAAAAATTGCAGCCCCGTTTAAATGAACAGTGCATGCTCCGCATTGTGCGATACCACATGAATATTTAGTACCCACTAAACCGAGATGATCCCGAAGGACCCATAATAATGGAGTATCTTCTTCAACATCAACGGTGTGAGCGTTTCCGTTAATTTTAAGATTAAATGTTGCCATGAATTTTATAGTTTGGACTTTAAGTTAAAGAAAATCAAAAACTAAACGAAGCCGTTTGTATAATTTACCAAACGACATCGAAATTTGCTAAACTGTTTTTGAAAGAACCTTGTTTGAAACGAGAGTATATAAATTGAATAATTGAAGTAAATCCTTTACCCAATTTATATGTACTCTTTGAAGTAAATTTGATTTACCTAAACTCCCCATATGATTAGATATCCTTTAAAAGGAATAAGAAAAATATTCTTTTTTATTCTTTGGTTAATTATATTCTTTATCATTTTAGGCTTTCTTTTCGTCAATTTGAGTCCACAATTCGGAGCTAATCCCAGCGAAGAACAAATGGCTGAATTTGGGAAATTGGAGCATTACTCGAATGGTGAATTCCATAACCTCATCCCTACCAACATGATGATGGATATGAAACAAGCAGCCAAAATGTTACCGGAGTTTTTTAAAAATGATCCTTCAAGAATTCCAGATTTTGAAATCCCAATCATTAAAATAGATTCTCTTGATTTGATAGTCGATAGAATTCCTCCTCGACTGATTTGGTTTGGGCACTCAGCCTTTTTGCTTCAGATCAATGGTAAAAACATCCTTTTGGATCCTATGTTGGGAGATGTCCCAGCCCCCCATCCTTGGTTAGGTAAAAAGCGCTTTAGTAAAGAACTACCCATAGAAATCGAACAGCTTCCTGAAGTTGATATGATTCTTTTCTCTCATGATCATTACGATCACATGGATTATGAATCGGTACAGCGCTTGAAAATTAAAACTAAGGCCTTTTATGTTCCTTTGGGTGTCGGTGCACATTTGGAATCATGGGGCATTGAACCCGATAAAATCTTCGAAATGGACTGGTGGGATGAAATAAATGTCGATGATTTAAAACTAGCTTTTGCACCATCTCGTCATTTTTCCGGACGAGGGCTTAATAATAGGTTCTCAACGCTTTGGGGTTCTTGGATCATTCAAGGAGAATCTCATAATATTTATTTTAGTGGAGATGGTGGCTATGGCCCTCATTTCAAAGAAATTGGCGAGAAATATGGACCTTTTGATTTTGCGATGATGGAATGCGGACAGTACAATGAGCGTTGGAAGGAAATTCACATGATGCCGGAAGAAACAGCACAAGCTGGATTAGATATTCAAGCTAAAATGATTATGCCTATTCATTGGGCTGCCTTTAGTTTAGCTATGCATTCTTGGACTGATCCAGTAGAAAGGGTTCTTAAAAAGGCAGAAGAAATAAACCTCCCAATTTTGATCCCAAAAATCGGATCTTATATTGAGTTGGAAGGAAAAAATCAGGTAGTAGAAGAATGGTGGATAAAACCATAAAATTTTTCTGATCTGATTGATTTACAGATGAAAGGCAAATAAATCCTGCCCCTTTTACTTTAATTCTACTGATTTTTCCTGCATTTATCATGAAATGACAATTTATTGATTACCTATTTTTCAATCAAAATTCCTAATTTGAGGTTTTAAATTATTTTAAATCAACCTAAAAAAACCAATGTCTCAGACAATTAATGTTGCTATCGTAGGAACCGGATTTATTGGTCCAGCTCATTTAGAAGCACTAAGAAGAATCCCATATATTCAGGTTACAGGACTTGTAGAAGTTAATCAAGAAGTTGCTGATGTTAAGGCTAAAGAGTTAGGCATTCCTAATGCATACACTTTTGAAAATATGCTGAAAGATGAGAGTATTCAAGTAGTCCATATTTGTACTCCTAATTTCTTGCATTTTCCCCAGACCAAAGCCTGCTTACTAGCTGGAAAACACGTCGTTTGTGAAAAGCCGCTTGCTAACACCATAGAGGAAGCAGAGGAATTGGTTTCTTTGGCAGCCGAAAAAGGATTGGTAAATGCCGTACATTTTAACCTTCGCTATTATCCTATGGTTCGCCAAATGAAAGTAATGCGAGAAAAGGGTGAATTGGGAGATGTAAATTCTGTGATGGGATCCTATTTACAAGATTGGCTTTTCTTCAAAACTGATTATAACTGGAGACTTGAACCTGATCAATCTGGTGGTTCAAGAGCAATAGCTGATATTGGTTCTCACCTTTTGGACATGACTGAATATGTGACAGGGTTAAGAATTACTTCAGTGATGGCTGATTTTTCTACTGTTCATAAAACCCGTTTGAAACCATTAAAAGCAATAGAGACTTTCACTGGCAAAACTCTAGATGAATCTGATTATAAAGAATATCCAGTTACTTCAGAAGACTATGCTACTGTTTTGCTTCGTTTTGATAATGGTCGAACTGGTTCAATTACTGTAAGTCAAATAAATGCAGGTCGCAAAAACAGACTTAATATTGAAATCTCAGGATCAAAATCAAATTTTGAGTTCAACACTGAAAAACCAAATGAGCTTTGGATTGGTAAAAGAGAAACTGCCAATTCCGTTTTGATGAAAGATCCTTCTTTAGTAGATGAAGGAGCACGTTCTTTGGTAAGTTTCCCAGGAGGTCACCAAGAGGGATTCCCTGATACATCAAAGCAACTTTTCAAAGAAGTATATGCTGCAGTAAGAGAAGGTAAACAACCTAAATCACCAACTTTCCCAACCTTTGCTGATGGACTTAGAGAATTGATCATCGGCGAAGCAATTGTAGAAAGTAATTCGAAAGAAGCTTGGGTTAAAATTCCTTAAACAAAAGTCCTTTTGTAAAGTATAAGACAAGTAATACCATAAAATAAACCTTAATTACCAAAATAAATTCTTAACACATGAAAACAATAAATTTTAAGAAAAGTCTATTTGGTTTTGTCCTGATGGCATTAATTGGTTTTTCAGCAACAGCACAAGAAAAACCAAGTCCTGCAAAAACAGCAGAAGGTACCGTTGGCGATGCAAAAATCACTATTAATTACAGTAGCCCTGCTGTAAAAGGAAGAGTAATTTGGGGCGACTTAGTTCCTTTGGACCAAGTATGGAGAGCTGGAGCAAATGAGGCAACAACCTTCACTACTAGCAAAGATATTATGGTTGAAGGAAAAAAATTGCCTGCTGGTACTTATGGATTCTTCGTTATTCCTGGCGAAACTCAATCAACTCTAATCTTTAACAAGGTAGCAAAACAATGGGGAGCATTTGACTATGATGCAAGCCAGGATGTACTTCGAGTTACTGTCCCTTCACAGCAAACATCTACTATGGAGGAGCGTTTGGTTTATGAAGTGAAGCCATCAAGCTTTGAAATTAGATGGGAATATGGAAAAGCATCTGCAAAACTAGGATCGTAATCCAACAATAATTCACTATTAAAAAGCCGCAAGATTGAGTTCTTGCGGCTTTTATTGTTAATCCCCTGTCTCCAAAATAATGATAGCTTAAAACATTTTTTTTAATCCCATTTTTTATGAACCTACCTTTGTGTATGCCCACTCCTACCAAAAGCCAAACTGAAATACTCTCCAAATTAGGAATTGCCAGTCTCAACCCTATGCAACTGGAATCAAAACAAGCAATTGATACTAGTAAAGACCTAATATTACTTTCCCCAACGGGGACAGGAAAAACCTTAGCGTTTTTACTTCCTCTTATTCAAGGCTTAGATGAAAATATTAAAGAGATTCAGCTTTTGATTATAGTTCCGTCCCGTGAACTTGCAATTCAAATTGAGCAAGTCATGCGTGAAATGGGAACTGGATTTAAAGTAAATGCAGTTTATGGAGGTCGTGCAGGCTCTAAAGATCGAATAGAAATCAAACATAGACCTGCAGTTTTAATCGGAACTCCCGGCCGAGTAGCGGATCATTTAAGAAGAGGTGCATTTGAAAAGGAAAAAATTCAAACTATCGTTTTGGATGAATTTGACAAGTCTTTAGAGATTGGCTTTGAAAGTGAAATGCGAGACATTTTGGATTTATTGCCGACTATAAAACAAAGAATTCTCACCTCTGCGACGCAAGATGTAAAAATCCCGAAATTCGTTCAACTTCATTCTCCTATCATAATTGACTATTTGAGTGAGAAAATCAGTCAATTAAAAGTTAAACTGGTAACATCTCCTACCAAAGATAAGCTAGAAACTTTGATTCAATTGGTCAGTAATTTGGGAAAACAAAATGGGATTATCTTTTGCAATTTCAGAGATTCCATTCAACATGTAAGTAATTTTTTATCCGATTTTGGGATTTCCCATGGGGTATTCCATGGAGATATGGAGCAGCAAGATCGTGAACGATCACTTATCAAATTTAGAAATGGAACACACCAACTCCTTTTGGCTACTGATTTAGCAGCTAGAGGTATTGATGTTCCTGAATTAGGATATATTATTCATTATCAGTTACCAAATAGAGAATCAGAGTTCATTCATAGAAATGGGAGAACTGCCCGAATGAATGTGGAAGGATCAGCTTATATCCTTCATTATGATAAAGAAAAACTTCCTGATTTCACCCATGACGCTGAACTGGAAAAACTAAGCAAAGCCGCACTTCCATTGGCTTCTGATTGGTCTACCATATTTATTTCAGGTGGAAGAAGCAATAAAATTTCCAAGGGAGATATTGCAGGTTTCTTTATGAAACAAGGAAATCTTAAAAAAGAGGATTTGGGAATTATTGAACTTAAAACAGATTGTGCTTTTGTGGGAGTAAAAACAGATCAAATCGAAAAGCTTTTGCCAAAAGTCAATCAAATGAAATTGAAGGAGAAAAAGGTCAGAGTTACATTGATTTAGGATTTGGAATCAATCCAGTTTTGGTGATAAAAAGATTTTGAATTCAAATCAGAGTGCTTTTCATAAGTTAGAAAAGTGCTCTTGGTTAAATATCAAATTCTTTTTTTTGGCCTTTGGTCAATGGAGCAACATAATCTTCCAAAAATTTATCCAATTCAATTTTGCTGTAAATGACTAGTTTACAATCCTTGTCTTCAGCCAAAAATTGATTCCAACTATTCATATAGCCAACGATTATGTAATTTCCATCAGGAGATAAATTAATTGATGAAATATATTTATCGGGTTGATGGATTTTTAATAACTCAGTTCCTTCTATGTCCCAGATCCTGGCAGTGGGACTTCCTTTATCAAATGGATTTATTTTTGGGAATGACAGTGTAAGAATAGACTTGTTATCTTGAGCAAATTTTATTGGATCGACACTTTCACTGTTTAGATTAAATTCCTGGATTAGCCTTCCCTCCAAATTCCATAAATGTGTTTTGCCATAAGAAGGCCCAAATAAAGAAGTTTCTTGTGAGGTAGGGAATGTCATGATTGTACTACTGTTGGGAGCAATTGCTACTGGAATAACCTTTTCATTTGGGAGTTTATATTCTTGAATCAAGGATCCCTCTAAATCCCACAGATTAGTCCCGAAATTGGAGTTTGTAAGGAATGTTTTTCCATTAGGTGAAAAACGCAAGATATCAGTTTCAGCATCATTAAGCGGTATTTCCAAGATAGAGTTTTCCTCCCATTTCCATTTATAAATAGAAGTTATTTTCCATGGTAAATAGCCTTCTGGTTTTATCTCTGACTTGGTACTTATTAGAATGGATTCGCCATCAGGAGCCAAAACGAATGAATCAACTATTTCGCCTTTAGGTAGGTATTCTTGGAGGAGATTACCTTCTAAATCCCAAATAGAAACTCCTCTTGCGGTTTGAGTTAGTATGGAATTGCCATCTGGATTAAATACAGCATTTTCAACTATGCTTTTGTCATTTTTAAATTCTGTCAGTAATTCCCCCTTAAAACTCCAAAGAAAGGCTGATGAATCTTTTGAACTGATAAGGATGGATTCATTATTTGGCGATACATCTATGGAATGAATTGGTCTCTCCCCTACACTAAATTCATTCACTTTTAATGCATTCAATCCTCCTTGGTACCATTTTCGGAAAGATTTATCCAATGATCCTGTAAAGATCATATTGTCTTCGGTTGGATCAAAAGCAAATAAATTGACCATATCTTCATGTCCCTTGAATTCTTTAATGATTTCTCCTTTCAAGTCAATCAATCTTGCAGTATTCTCAAATGATCCATAAAGGATTTTTGTACCATCGGGAGAAAAAGTTGAATTCCAAGATCCATTTTCAAAATTTATTAATTCCGGCATTTTAAAATCAGATTTTAGATTGCCATTTGTGTCAAATAATTGAATATTATTGACACTGGAACACACCATAACTGTTTGTCCATCATTTGAAAATGCTACGGTATTTGTGATGGTGTAGGGTTCTCCGAAATTTGGATCATTAGTACTGAAAGTTGATTTTAAATCACCATTTAAATCAAAAAGGCCAGCAGCTGATTTAGAACCATTATAACCTATTAAAACTGAAGTTCCGTCGGGTGAAAAAGCAACAGATTTGATATCTCCAATTATTTCAAATTCCTGTCGTCGATCTCCATTAATATTCCATATAAAAGCGCCTAAATGAGAACCTGCCAAAACCAAATTGCCATCAGGGGAAAAGCTCACTGCTGAAAAACCTAATTCTCCACTTTCAGCCCCTTCATATTTGAATTGCTTTATTAAGCTTCCATTTAGATCCCATAAAAACATACCCTTGGTGGATCCTGTTAGGATTGAATTACCATCTGGTGAAAATTTAGCTGACCAAATTGATCCTTTATCAGGGTTGAATTCTTTTATTTTATTCCCCTCTAGATGACTTAAAATAATACTTCCATCATCACTAGTAAGGAGTATGATATGATTCTTTGAAATGTCAACAGATGTAAATATGCTTGTATCTTTTGAGGCTAGAATTCTATAAAATGAATTTCTATTTATAATGGAGAAGGCTGACCGTTCAAATTCAGGATAATCATAGATTTTAAGCGCTTCTTGCTCGAGTCTTAAAGCCAAAGTGGGATTAGTGCTTTCCATTGCTTTTGCCCTAAAATGTAACAGGGATGCCTTGGTTCTACTAAGGTTTATCATCGTCAAAACTATGGCCAAGGTCATTAATGACATCACTATAGCAACAGCCCAATTTCTAATTCTGATGGTTCTTTTATATTGCTTTGTAGCTTCACCGATCATATCTCCAATGGATTTACCGTGAAGAGTGGCTGCCAAAACCACTAGTCTTTTTTCGAATTCAGGATTATCAAGATTTAAATTTTCTTCAGTTCCCAAATTTCGAAAATCAACATAAAAAGGTTCTCCTTTAAATACTCCGGAGAGATTTCTTGGAAGAGCTGTGGTTACATTCCAATCAAAATCGTTCGTATCTTCATCCCACAAAATTTCACCTTCAGTTAGAATGATTAAAAAATTCTCTATTGGTTTGTTTTCTAGCCAATAATCCACTTCCCTCTGACACCATTTTGATTGGGCATATCTCTGATTTGCCATACAGATAAAGAATTCAGAATTTTCCAGTCCCATTCGAATCTTATCACCTAGATCGGCTGCAATAGAAAGATCGTTTCCATCTCTAAATATTTCTAATGCTCGACGTTTAAAAGTTGGTTTGGCAAATTTCTCAAGTCCTTTTTCAATACTTGGACCAAGAACAGAATCTTGTCCATGACTATAAGAGAGAAAAGCATTGTATTTCATAAGATTGGAAAATTAGAACAAACTACTTGAAAATTAGAAATAAGATTCTAGAAATAGGTTGATCGTATTTTATTCACAATTAAAAAGATTTCTTCTCGTAAAAATTACAGAAAGATCATCAATTATTGATTGATCTCTATTGTGTATTCCTTGATATAGTTGAAAATTGACTATATACTGTTAATGAATTTTGGATTTTAGCCTATGCATCTTTTTTTTTAAGATTAAAGCCAAGAAGATTAGAATCCTCTTGGCTTCCTTTAGAAATAAAACTCAAGTTGGTTTAGCTTATATTATCTTGCAATTGATCGAATTTCTAAAGAATTATGTTTTGGTGCATTAGTTTGTTGTTTATTGCCAACGTCAAATCCCTCTTTTGTAACCATAAATTTTAAAAAGCTATTTCTATTTGGGATCCGTGTTTTTCCAACCCAATAATTGATAGCCCAAAGTGATACTAAAGTAAATGGAACAATAAAGACACTATTTTCTGCTCCAAACTCTCCTCCACTCAACCAGTCAGGACCTATAGGTGATTGAGTAATCATCGAAGGAGAAGAATGACCACTGGATGCGAAACCAAAAATTGAAGCTTGAAAGAAATTCCAACCCAAATGAAGACCGATTGGCATCCATAACTGCCCTGTTTTTAGGTATGCGTATACCAACTGTATCGTAATTATCATGATTAAGAGAGTGCTCAAAATGGTGGCATCTGGATTTGCAGCATGTATCAATCCAAATAGAATAGTGGATAAGATTATCCCCCAACGAAGTCCTAATCCTTTACTTATGTTTTGTAGTATTATTCCCCGAAAGGCTATTTCCTCCCACCAAGCCACAATTGAGAATTGTAATAACATCCCTAACATGATGATAAGACTTGCCGAACTTAAATTCACTCCCTCTGAATAATTATCTGACCACCAACTAAATCCTTCGAATTTTATCAGGTCTAAGGATAAAAGTAGGAAATACATGGCTGCCATTATCAAAGCACTTGTTAGAACGCCTATGATGACATCCAATAATGCAAGTCTATTAAAATTTAGACCGAGTGAAGATAAACTTTCTTTATCTACATATTTTCTACTTAGGAAAGCTGCTGTTGTTGACGAAATAGCTAACAAGATAAACCATAGCAGTCCCCCTCCTTTTAGACTACCCAATATCTCGCGAACTACAAAAGTAAGAGAGAGGTTAATGGCCATAAAAAATATTATAAAACTCAATATTCGCCAGCCTGCTCGATAAATTCCAGTTTCTGGATTGATAAATAAATTTTTCATAGTATGCTCATTTATTGACAGTTAGATTTAATTTTCCTTAGCAAGGAATTAAGTTGGTTTAGTTCAGTATCAGTAATTCCTAACAGTGCTATAGATCTGTTATTGGTGATAATTTTTGGCAAGGTTTCCACCACTTTTTCTCCATGAGGAGTGATCTCTAGTTTAAATCTCCTTCGATCTTCCTCATTCATAGATCTTTTTAAAAACCCATTATTTACCATGGTATTGATCATGCGAGTCAAAGAAGCATTGTCTTTGAACAGTAAATCTGCCAATTCATTTTGAGTTAAATCTGGATATTCTGCCAAATGGATCAATGCGATACTTTGATCAATTGTAATGTTTTCCAATTCCTCAGAAATACGTTGTTGAGCAAATTTTCTATAAGCTTTTATTGTGCTTTCGATGGTATGAAAAATGGTTTCTGATGGTAATGAAATTTCCATATTTATTTTATTTGATATAAATATAATTGATATATCAATAAAAACAATTATGAATGATTAAAATGATTAAAAATATTTTTCAATAAAGTAAGTCAGGTAATTTAAAAGCCCAGAAAAATAGTTAGCTCTTATCATAATTTGATTATAAAAAAAAATTGGAATCAATTTCAAATCGACTCTGATTCCAATTTTTTATATTTCTACAGTAAAAATAAAGAACTCAAATATGTAGATTTCATTCATTTCTTTATCCCCAGAACATCCATGGGGGCGTAATTTTGCAACCAAAACTAAGGCATTATCTAATCCTGCTTGGCAAACTGTTTCTATTAAAGGATTTTGGGATTATGAGGTAAAACCTTCAAGTTTGAAATTATATAGGAATACAGAAAGACTTCTGCTATAATGTGAATCTAATTCTAATTTGAAAAACTTCAAAAGGCACAAAAATCTATTACTTGTTGCTTTTTTATTTCAAATTGTCTCTAAAACAAGTTCTATGTTCAGAAAATGTAGTTCTTAGATTTTCGAATTAAATTCAAGGACATGAAAAAATACATAGACGTAGTTCTGATTGTTTTCTGTCTCCAATTTTTCACCTACTGCACTCAAAATAAGAATGTTGACTGGTCAGAATACAATGGTGATGGAGCTCGAAGCCATTACTCTGCCATCAAGCAGATCGATACGTCTAATGTTTCTAAACTGAAAATTGCTTGGACTTATTCTTCTGGAGGCGCTGATTCTATCAGAAATCGATCTCAGATTCAATCCAATGCTATTATCATTTCCGGGGTACTTTATGGCGTTTCTGCAGGCTTACAAGCATTTGCTTTAGATGCGATGACAGGACAAGAACTTTGGAAAACCAATTTAGAGAAGAATGAAGGAACCACAAGCAGAGGTGTGACTTATTGGTCCGATGGAGAGAAAAATAGGATTTTCTTTGGATTAGGCCCATGGCTTTATGCACTTGATGCTTCGACTGGTGATTTGATTAAGGAATTTGGGGATCAGGGAAGAATAGATCTTCAAGTGGGAATAGATCGGCCAGGAGCTGATAATTATGTGACTTCAAATACACCTAACACTATTTTCGATAATTTAATTATCACGGGGACACGTGTTTCAGAATCGGAAACTGCTCTGCTTGGAGACATTAGGGCATACGATACTCGAGATGGTCATTTGGCCTGGACTTTTAAAACTATTCCTGATCTAGGAAGGGCTGGTTATGAAACTTGGTATCCTGAAAATCCAAGGCAACGTTTAGGTGGAGCGAATTCGTGGATGGGAATGGCTATTGATCGTGAAAGAGGAATCGTATATGTGCCTACAGGATCTGCGGCTTTTGATTTCTATGGAGGTAACAGGAAAGGAGACAATTTATATGCAAATAGTCTTCTCGCCTTAAATGCTAATGACGGCAAACTAATCTGGCACTATCAAGTCGTTCATCATGATATTTGGGATAGAGATATTCCTGCACCTCCCAATTTATTCACGATCACACAAAATGGTAGGAAGATTGATGTAGTATCAGTAATTACCAAGCAAGGCCATACATTTATATTTGATCGTGAAACAGGTGAGCCAATATATCCAATTGAAGAGGTCTCTTTTCCTCAAAAGGCAGTTTCAGGTGAATTCCCAAGTCTAACTCAACCAATTCCTGTCAAACCAAATCCGTTTACAAGACAGACATTTATCCCAACCGACTTCAATTCATTTGTAGCTGATAAAGATTCGCTGATTGAAGTACTGAAACAAGCAAACTTCGCTTCTGTTTACACTCCTATCACAGAAAAGATGACTATTATTTTTCCGGGCACAGATGGAGGTGGCCAATGGGGCGGAGCAGCTACTGACCCAAATGGGATCATGTATATTCCTGCAAAAGAAATCCCAGTTTATACCTCTTTAGTTTTAAGAGAAACCGAATCCAACCAAGTCATCTCTAGTGGAAATTCACTTTATAATTTGTACTGCTCGAATTGCCATGGAAAAGATTTAGGTGGAAACCACGATGGCTCCTATCCTGGCTTAACCAAAATTCAAAATCAGCTTTCAAAAGATCAGATTCTCTCTTTGTTGGCTAACGGTAAAGGTATGATGCCTTCATTTTCCCATATTTCTCAATCAGAGCGAGAGGCTATTACCAACTTTCTAATGGAAATAGTTTCCAATGAAAAAATAGAATCTAGTCTAAACAACTTCTCCTCCTATCAACACACAGGTTACAATCGTTGGTATGATTCAAATGGCTACCCAGTGAGCACTCCACCTTGGGGAACTTTAACTGCAATAGATGCGAATACTGGGGAGCATCGCTGGCAGGTTCCTTTAGGTGAATACAAGGAACTTACAGCAAAAGGAATTCCTCCTACAGGTACTGATAATTATGGGGGTCCATTGGTGACAGCGGGAGGTTTAATCTTCATGGCGGGCACACCTGACGAGAAAATAAGAGCATTTAATAAGTCCAGTGGTGAACTAGTGTGGGAGCATGATCTTCCTGCTGCCGGCTATGCCACTCCAAGTACTTACAGAGTAAATGGTAAGCAATACATCGTAATTGCGTGCGGAGGCGGTAAGTTAAAGTCAAAATCAGGAGATAAGTATGTGGCATTTTCCCTAGAAAATTAACTCTGCAAAACGATAGAGAAAATAATTCTTCGCTATTACTAGACACCATCAAAACAACAAAAAACCAGAAGTGCAGACTATCACTGGTCCTTTAACTTCTGGTTTCATCACCTATGCTAGGTGAAAAGTCTATGCTTAAAAACTCAAATTTCGCAGCTTATTTATTTATCCCTGGAACATTGGTTGGAGCGTAATCCTGCCACCAAAACTTCGGCATTTTTTTCTCCTCCGGATAAATCTCGTCCAATGTATTTCCTTCATATAATCGCCCATTAAACATGACATGACTTATATCTTTAGAATTTCTAATATTATCCAGAGGGTTACTATTTAGGATGACCAAATCCCCAAGTTTACCCACTTCCAAGGTTCCTAAATCTTGATCTAAACCAATCGCTTCGGCACCTAAAATTGTTGCAACTCTTAAAACATCATATTCTGTCATGCCCCCAGACTGTACAGCCCATAGCTCCCAATGATAGCCCAAGCCTTGCAATTGTCCATGGCTACCTATGCCTGCACGACCACCTGCCTCAACCAAGTCTTTGGCAAAAGTAGATTGTTCTACATGGACATATTCCTCTTCCATAAACCAACCTGCATTTCGTCTTCTAGTTCTAGAATCTAAATTCCAATGAGGCATAAAATGAGTCAATTTTGGATCATCATGAGGATTTTCAGTAGCATAGAAATAATTCTCTGTCCAAGGTCCTCCATAAGCTACTAAAAGTGTTGGAGTATACACAGTTCTGGAAAAAGCTACCAAATCAATCACATCTTGATACAAAGGGAAAATAGGAAAAGAGTGCTCGTGACCAGGATATCCATCAATTATTTGAGTAAGATTATTCTTAAAGTCAAGACCACCTTCTGTAGTTGGCATAATGCTTTGTTCGCGTGCTGCTTGGATAATCCATTGCCTTTGCTGACGGTTTCCTGCTCCATACATTTTTACAGTTTTGGTATTGTAATAAGAACTGTATCGCTTCATCACTTGACGAGCATGTTCTAGACTACTTACATTTTCGCTTCCAAATATTCCCGGGCCTGTAGAATAAATTCTTGGGCCAATAAGTTTACCGGCGTCTACTAGATCACCATAGGTCAATACATCAGTAGTTGCAGTCTGTGGATCGCGTGTAGTAGTAACCCCAAAAGCCAGATTGGTCAGATA
>NZ_JAHEBC010000355.1 GCF_024642405.1 Algoriphagus sp.
TCCAATTGTACCAGCTATCAGTTTGGTAAGATACTTCTGTTTTTGTTCCTCCGTTCCAAAAGCATCGATGGCAACTTGGGTACTCCAGATTTGAGAATTAAGGGAAAAGGGGAGACCATTATCCTTGCTACCATAGCCAAGTCCTTCCAGCATCAAAACCGTAGTAAGCGGATCAAATCCTCCGCCGCCATATTCTTTTTTGAAAGGCCAACCTAAAACCCCAAACTCAGCACATTTTCTCCATTCTTCTTGAGGAAATAGATTATTGCGATCTTTTTTAGAAATATCTTGGTTAAGATTCTCTTCTGAGAAAATTTTGGCTTTTTCGCGTAATTCTACTTGTTCTTTGCTCCAGCTAAAATCCATTTAATTAGAATGTGAATTTTACAAATCCTCTAAAATTGAAAGGAGTACCTGGAGTGAAATGGATTTCACTTACCGGATTTGGCTCTAGATTTCCATTTGCAAGTCTGATTCTAGACTCAGTGTCAAACTGGGTTTCTTTCCAATCTGAATTAAGCAAGTTTTCTATGAAAAACCCAAAAGTGATTGCATTGAAAGAATAGCTTGCATTCATATCAACAATCGTATATCCTTCGGCAATAACACTGTTATCCTCATTTGCAGGACGGTCCTGTAAATATCTTGCTCTAAGTGCTCCGGCAAATCCATTTTTTTCAAAGCTCAATCCACCAGTTGTTGTTATTCTTGGAGCCAGAGGAATGAAATTATTACCTTCGGGATCATCAATGCTTCTGGCATAGGAATAAGTGAAATCACCATCAAAATATAGCCAGTTGTTTGCTTGCCAACGCAATCCTAAATCTACTCCTCTTCTCGCTGTTCTTCCGCTTGCCTCAACAATACCAGCATCACCTACATAGACAAATTCCTGCTCAAGCCTCAAATACCAAAGTGCTCCATTTACAATTAAACGCGGCATAAGTTTAAAATTACCTCCTAAATCAGCACCAAATGCTCTTGGTAGGATAGATTCATTATTTGGTCTTTCTAAAACTAAACGAGTATCATTTGAATGGAAACCAATTCCCGATTTTAAAAAGACCTGAACATTTTCATTGGCCGTATAAATGAAGTTAAGTTTTGGACTTACTACAGCTGCAGTTAAAGACTCTGGGTCATATGCCGGAGTGAGATCATCCTGATATAAATAATTGAAATAATCGACTCTGATTCCAGGATTAATTCTGAGCTTTTTTAAGTAAAGATCAAAATTCACATAACTATAATAATTTGACTCAGTGATATCGCCTCTCTGTGTTACATATCGAACACTATCTCTGTTTTTTGTTCCTGCTAATTCATTATCCCGGATATCATCACTTCTTAGACCTACCCCAAACTGGAGTGCATATTCGCCACCGTTAAATGTGTTACTATAGGTAAGCTGACTTTCAGCCCCAAAAATAGCCCGGTTCTCATACTGTCTAATTTGATCCCCGTTTACAGAATCCTCGAGGAAGAAAGTGAAGTTTGAAAATAACTCAAATTCGTAAGTAGAATAATAGGCGTTATTCTTAATGAATAGGCGATCATTAATAAGCTTTGAGTGATTTAAAGCAATGTTTGTTCTACTAGTATAACCTCCTTCTGTATCATCCAAAGCTCCGAAATTTGATATCTGTCCACTTTCTACTGCACGAATAGGAATCTGACCTGAGGCATCCCACTTACTTGTAAAATGCGAGGCAATCAAACTGATATCGTTTCCATTGTCTAAAGTTAATCCATATCGACCCATCAGATTTAATCTATTAAAATTCTGACTGGATTCAAATGGACCGTCACTTGCCAAATATTCAGCAGCTACATAGGCATTATTATTCTTTTCATTAATCAGATTAAAAAGTCCAACGGTACGGACACTATTAAAACTTCCTCCTTGAACAGAAACGGAACTCTTATCCAAACCTCTTTTTGTTTGAAAGTTTACATAACCTGCAGTAGCAAAATTTCCTTTATCAGCATTGTAAGGTCCTTTATCAAAATCAACTCTTTCCACTGTTTCCGGAATTAAAAAATGCAGATCTGAATATCCTTGGCCATGGGCATGCGAAACCATGTTGACAGGCATTCCATCTACTGTAATATTAATGTCTGTACCATGGTCAATATCAAATCCTCGAAGGAAAATCTGTTCAGCTTTTCCACCACCGGCATGCTGACCGATAAAGAGACCTGGGACTTTTCTAAGGATATCCTGGGAAGTATTTACTGGATTAGTTTTAAGGTCAATTCGGGAAAGTGTATTTACAGGATTCACATCTTGACTAAACACAACTTCGCTAAGCTCGATAGCCGATTCATCCATCCGGATCGTGATTTCTCTGGAAATGTTATCAACCACGATGATTTGAGACTCATACCCAATATGACTTACTTGAAGGGAATCACCTTCATTTACACCTGGCAACACAAAATACCCTGATTCATTGGTATGAGCGTGATGTTCTGAAGCAGTATGAATAATATAAGCTCCAATAATTGGAGAACTTGCTCTATCTAAAACTCGACCTTTTAGTGCTTGAGCATTTAAATAAGTAACTAATAATGAAAAAAGAAGGATTGTGGAGAGTAATTTTTTTAACATACTGGTACTATTTAGGTTGGCTATAAAATAATGCCGCTGGGTTTGTAAATTATTTTACTGAAAACCTTACTTTATTTTCTATGAAATTGTTTTAAATAATTAGTAATTAAAACAGCAATATTGAAAATCTATTGAACTACATTGATTAATTGATGGATCATACCATAGGGATTTTTTTCATCTGAACTGTAAGACTCGATGTTCATCTTAGTTCCTAGATTTAATTCTTCGGCATATTTGGCAAATAAACTTGCCACCACCTGGTCTTCTAAGGCCCACCCGGTAGAATCAAAAACACTTATTCCTGATTGATATTTTTCTTTCAATCCTTCATCATGGATTAATTCAATCCAAGAAGGGCCGATATCGGTGGGATTCAATTGTTGGCATTCTCCTTCAATAATGGCCTGCTCAAGAAAATCAGGACAAATAAAGGCGTTTTCTAAAAGTGATTTTGGAAGTTCAAATTTTCCGGGAAAATCAGCTCCGACAGCGTTGATATGCAAATGAGGCTTCGAATTGAAATCATTGAAAAGTGGTCCTTTTTCAGGAGCAATAGAGGTGGCAGTACATAAAATATCAGACTTCTCCATAATTTCCGATATCCTTGAAACCGCCGGAGTAATTCCAAGATTGATAGGTGCTATTCTATCCGCCAAACTATTCGTTGAGGCTTGATCGGTATCATAAATCAAAATTTCCTCAATTGGGAATAACCTGGAAATAGCATGAATTTGAGTAATCGATTGAGCGCCACAACCAATAATGCCAAGGGTTTTAGAGTTTGGTCTTGCCATCATCTTACTGGCTACTGCACTGGATGCTCCTGTACGGAGTGCAGTAAGCAATACTCCATCTACTAAAAAATTCAAATGACCAGTATGAGCATCATAAGAAGAAATTGTAGATAAAATAGTTGGTAATTTAAAAATATCTGGATTTTCTGGATGATAGCCAACTACCTTAATCAGTACTTCCTCGCCTTTCTTCATAATTGGCATCCATTCAACCAAACCTAAAAAAGGCTTTTTATAATGAAAGCCGGAACGAATTGGAACCTCAGTTTCTTCTTTATTGTAATTTTTAAGCGATTTTTCTAATTCTAAGATTAGGTCATCCATTACCCTGTTTAATCCAACTTTTGTAATGATCTTGTTGACAGCATGACTGTCTATGATGATACTTTCCTGATTCTTCTTCATTATTTAATTTAACCAATCCCTAATA
>NZ_JAHEBC010000356.1 GCF_024642405.1 Algoriphagus sp.
TTTAATTCAGGAAGAAGTGAAAGAGCCATTCCTGATGGAGCTTAAATTGGCTATACAAAAAATGTATGATCCAAAATATGAGGGTATCGTTAAGTCAAAAGACTTGGCGAGAATAATCAACCTCAAAAACTTTAATCGGATTCAAGGTCTATTTAATGATGCCTTTGAAAAAGGGGTAAAAGTAGATTTTGGAGGAACATTTGATCCAGAAACTCTTTTTATAGAGCCAACTTTGTTGTCGAATCTCAAAGAAGGAATGCATATTCTTGAAGAAGAAATATTTGGCCCTCTTCTACCTATTATATCATACAAAGATATTGATGAAGCCATCTCTATCATTAACTCAAAGCCAAAGCCCTTGGCACTATATTATTTCGGAGAGGAAAACAATACCTTTAAAAGAGTAATCCAGGAAACAAGTTCTGGCAACGCTGTGTTAAATGATTGTGTATTACATTTTATTCATCCGAACCTTCCATTTGGAGGAGTAAACAATAGCGGGATCGGCAAATCTCATGGCTATTTTGGATACCTTGCCTTTTCCAATGAAAAAGGCGTTTTAAAACAGCGAATTGGATTTAACAATTCTACCATGTTAACACCTCCTTACGACAATAAAACTCAAAAAATTATATCAACCTTGATTAAATGGCTATAAACAAACAAATTTTACGATTCCGCTTTTTTATTCTCCTTTCATTTTCAATAGTCTTTTTTTCCTGCAATAAGGATTCAGAAAATCCAGTTGTAGAAGTCGAAGCAATCGATATTCTAAATGAATCTTACGGAAATACAGCTGAGAATACCATGGATGTTTATTTGCCAGCTGGCAGATCCATCGCTGAAACACCACTTTTTATATACATCCATGGGGGAGCATGGGTCAGCGGTGATAAAAGTGAAATTCTGGCTTTCAGATCTCTAGTTGAATCTTCCTTTTCGGGATATGCGATAATTTCTTTGAATTACAGCTTATTAAATTTGGGAACAGGATCTGGCCAATTTCCAGATCAGGAAAATGACATTATTGATGCCATCAATTACATCGTTTCCAAAACAGAAGAATGGAATGTTTCAAAAAATATTATCTTGGCCGGAGCTAGCGCCGGAGGACATTTAGCGCTTTTACATAGTTACAAGCACCAAGAAATCGGGAATATTCAAGCTGTTTTGGCATTATTCCCCCCAACAGATTTGCAGTCTTTATATGGTTTTAACTCATTGACCTCCCAAGGACTTCAAGTCCTGCTTAATGGAACTCCTGAAAGTAATCCAATGGGCTATGCCCAGTCAAGCCCCATTACATTTGTTAATCCAAACAGTGTACCCACAGTTTTCTTCCATGGAACAAGCGATACGGTGGTACCAGTAAGCCAAAGTGAGATTTTAGCTGAAAAACTAGAAGAAAATAATGTTCCTTACTACTTCGAAGCATACCCGGGTGAAGGACATGGCTTGGGATTTGGCCCCTATGCAGAGGTGATCCAAAAAGCAGCCGATTTTATTAATCAGGAATTATAACAATAAAAAACCCCGCTAATGCGGGGTTACCATATTTTTCAGACTCTTTGGAGTCCCGTAGACTGTGCCATCGATTTAATGGCATTTACTACTTTTTCGGAAGGTTGAAGCTCGATTTGGTCTAATTGTTCCAAAGTGCTCAGCATCTCTACATATTCTTGCATCAATGACTCATCATTGTGCAAGGCTTGCACTAAAAGCTCTTGTTCATCCTCCGGCATTTCCTGATAGATGTATCTTACCAGGTCATTTGGGGTAAATAGTTTTATCATAGGCAACATTAAGGTGTTTCATCTTTTTTCTTAAATGGATCAAAGCATAGCGCATTCTTCCTAATGCAGTATTTATGCTTACTCCTGTTTGATCAGCAATTTCTTGAAAACTCATATCCAGATAATGTCTCATCACTAATACCTGTCTTTGAGCTTCAGGAAGTTCTTCAATAAGTCTTTTGACCAATTCAACAGTTTCATCCCGCATTTGTCGGTCTTCTACAGTCTCCTCTGCAAAACTCAATGAATTGAAAATATTTGACCCATCTTCCATTTGGATCATGGGGTATCTTTTCGATTTCCTAAAATGATCAATTGCAAGATTATGGGCAATTCGCATTACCCAAGGTTGAAACTTTCCTTCCTCGTTATATCTATCCGAGTTCAAAGTTTTCACTACTTTAATAAATACCTCCTGCAACAAATCTTCAGCAATTGACTGATCCTTAACGATAAGGAAGATTGTGGTATATAACTTACTTTGGTATCTATCTACCAAGAGATCAAAGGCAGCATCGTTTCCACTTCTATACTGAGCTATCAACTCACTGTCTTGAGGTCCTATTTTTTTACTCATCTTCAGTTGGTTTATGAACAACGTAGAAGTCTATACCATAGTATTTATTAAGCGTGAAAGAATGTGAAACAATTTTAAAAGTATAATATCAAAAACAACTCTGCAAAGATTTGTTTCAATTTTACTGGAATAATTTTCAGAAATAAATGAAACAAAATTTCCTTTTGTAAAAACAACAAAGGACCTCTGCTTTATTAAAAGGTTTATGATTTTAGAAGTGTTTCAGAACCAATGACCATGCCAAAAAATGTTAAAATTTGGTTTAAGATAAATACTATTTTCCATTAGACTTGTCGGGAGTTTTACAGTCCTTTGATTACCTTCGTGATATTATACTTTAAAAAATTAGAAGATGGAACTAAGTGGAAAGATTATACAAATTTTGCCAGAAGTAGGTGGTAATTCAAGAAATGGTAATGCTTGGAGAAAGCAGGAATATATTTTAGAAACTGGCGGAAATTATCCTAAAAAGGTTTGCCTATCCATTTGGGGAGATAAAATAGATCAGTTTGCAATACAAATGGGCGAGCAGGTTACTTTGGGAGTGGACTTAGAAAGCCGTGAATATAACGGAAGATGGTACACCGATGTGAAAGCCTATAAAGTAGATAGAACCGGATCTGAAAATAGTGCCCCATCCCAAAATTCAATGCCAGAGGTGAGTAGTTTTCATTCTGATACTGATGAAGATACTCTTCCATTTTAACTAATTTATTTGAGATGTGGGATGATTTTGAAGAAGACCCGGACTGGGATGAGGGAGATGAAGACAGCATCGAAAACCAACAAAATAAAATTTATAAACATCCTTTAATGCGGAAAGCAAAGGATATTATAAGACTTACTCATGCTTTAGTTGGAAGTCTAGACGAGGCAAGAAAAGAATTATATGGTGGATTAATGATGGAAGATGCTACGATCATGAGTTCCAAATTTGCAAGCACAGAAGTATTGGAGGATTATGTCGCAAAAATGGAAAATGCGACAATCATGAAGGTTCATGCTAAAAGCTTAAAGGCAATGACTTATCAGTTAGCAGTAGAGTCGACACATGCTGAGGAGCACCTTCAACTGTTAAGAGATGCTATCGAGGACTATCGAAAATTGTTTATTGAATGGGTCAAAGCTTTTGACTCCAATGAGAAATATGATGACGGCTGGGGGATTTTTACCGATTAAATTTTCCCTCCACCAAAATTAAAGCCCATCCAAGCACCAAGTATCATCAAGAGTAGCGTGATCACTATCAATAAAATCAGGATGTTTAATGGGATTTCCCATTTCTCGCCTCCCACTGTAAATCGAATTGGTTTCTTCCAGTCCATATAAAGGAAAATGCGGCTTTTTGCCGCATTTTTTATTTCTTCAAAATTTCTCTCCAGCCTTTCTCTTCTATTTGAGTTGCTGAGGCCTCTACTTTTTCTCTCAAAGTTGACTTAAACTTATCCATCTTATCTGCCACTTCTA
>NZ_JAHEBC010000085.1 GCF_024642405.1 Algoriphagus sp.
ACCTTCGGTAGGCAGGCTTCAAACTGTGAATAATTTCAGCATTCTAATTTTAGCCTTCGACTCCGCTCAGGCTGACATTTTAGGTTGAAAATTTATTTCAAATTTTTATATCGAATCCGCTTCGGTTCCACGTCGCCCAGTCGCTTTTTCTTGTTCTCTTCGTAATCGGAGAAGTTGCCTTCAAACCACACCACCTGAGAATCTCCTTCGAATGCTAGAATATGCGTACAGATTCTATCAAGGAACCATCTGTCGTGGGAAATCACTACCGCACAACCACCGAAGTTCTCTAAAGCTTCTTCTAATGCTCTTAGCGTATTTACATCCAAGTCATTGGTTGGCTCATCCAAAAGAAGCAAGTTTCCACCTTCCTTCAGTGTCAAAGCTAAATGAACACGGTTTCGCTCTCCACCGGAAAGCACTCCTACTTTCTTTTCCTGATCTCCTCCACCGAAGTTGAATTTGGAAACATAAGCCCTGGAATTCACTTCTTTATTTCCGAGTTTCATCAGTTCGTTTCCTTCAGAAATCGTCTGGTAAACTGTCTTATTTGGATCTAGAATATCATGACCCTGATCCACGTATGCCAATTGCACCGTCTCCCCAACTTCAAAATTACCCGCATCTGGTTTCTCCTGACCAGTAATTAATTTGAACAAAGTGGATTTACCAGCACCATTGGGCCCGATCACTCCGACAATCCCGCCTTGAGGCAAGGCAAAAGTCAAGTTTTCAAAAAGCAGTTTATCTCCATAAGCTTTCGAAACTCCATTTACCTCAATCACTTTGGCACCTAAACGAGGCCCCGGTGGAATAAATAACTCCAACTTCGCTTCTTTCTCTTTGGACTCTTCTCCAACTAACTTATCATAAGAGTTAAGACGCGCCTTACCTTTTGCCTGCCGGGCTTTCGGAGACATTCTAATCCACTCCAACTCTCGTTCTAAAGTCTTCTGACGCTTGGATTCAGTTTTCTCTTCCTGCTTTAAACGGCTTTGTTTTTGATCCAACCAAGAAGAATAATTCCCTTTCCAAGGAATCCCTTCACCCCTATCCAATTCCAAAATCCATCCTGCTACATTATCCAAAAAGTATCTATCGTGCGTCACGGCGATTACTGTTCCTTTGTAATTCTGAAGGTGTTGTTCCAGCCAGTGGACCGACTCAGCATCAAGGTGGTTGGTGGGTTCATCCAGCAACAAAACATCCGGTTCCTGCAATAAAAGTCTACAAAGGGCTACTCTTCTTTTTTCACCACCAGACAGATTCGCCACGTTGGCATCACTGGGAGGAAGTCTAAGCGCATCCATGGCTTTATCCAGCATTACGTCCAGTTCCCAGGCATTGGCGGCATCAAGCTTCTCCTGAACCTCTCCCTGCTTTTCGATTAGATCATTCATCGCATCAGGATCTTCCATTAAGGCTGGGTCCATGAACTTTTCATTGATCTCCTCAAATTCCTTTAGCAATGCTACTGTCTCGGAAACTGCTTCTTCTACCACTTCTTTGACGGTTTTGGAAGGATCCAGTTGAGGTTCCTGCTCCAACATTCCCACAGAATATCCGGGAGACCAAACCACCTCACCAAGAAACTCTTTATCAATTCCGGCGATGATTCTTAGCAAGGAAGATTTACCTGAGCCATTGAGACCTAAGACTCCGATTTTGGCTCCATAAAAAAATGATAGATATATATCTTTTAGTACTTTTTTCTGCGGCGGATAGATTTTTGAGACTCCAGCCATTGAAAAGATTATTTTTTCTGCACTCATGTGGTAATTTTTACGTTACAATTTCACTTAATTGGTAAAGATGGCAAAAAAACCTCTTTCTTAGGATAAGTGCTTTTGAATTAATTAATTTGCCAAAAATTGAAAACGACCACCTAACCTACTGTAGAACAATGGAACATCCGTATGGATATATAAAGGATAACAAAGTTTATTTAAAGGGATTTTTAGGTCAAGATGACCGGGTGATTGGTGAAGTTAAGGAAGATGAAGCATCCACTTTAAATTATTTTGCAGCTCGTTTCGAGCAACTGAAAGAAAAGGTTGAGAAGTTAAAATCAGATATTCAGGAAAATCAAAACAAAGGATCTTTTCTAATGAAGTTAATTCACTTGAGGGATTCTTTGATGCAAGCTGACGCTTTGGGTGATTTCGTACCTCTAATTGAAGATTTAAATAAAGAGGAGGAATTCCTGAATGAAATTATCCAGGCCAACCGTTCCAAAAATTTAGAAGTAAAAAATGCTTTGATCCTTGAAGCTGAAGAGTTGAAAGATGATACAGATTGGAGAGAAACGACTGAGGCTTTTAAAGACTTGAAATTAAGATGGATCAAGACTGGCCCAGTTGAAAAGGAATTTGAGGAAGAAATTGAAACCAAATTCAATAATGCTGTTCAGCATTTCTTTGAAAACCGGAGACATTATTACGAAGGATTAGCACTTCAAGCGGAAGAAAACATTAAGGTTTACGAGGCTTTGGTTGTACAAGCCCGCGAAGCACATGACTTTCCTGATGCAAAAGTCGCTTTTGAAATCAGTAAAAAAATTCAAAAGGAATGGAAATCTTCTGGGAAAGTTCCTGCGGAAAAACGTCAACCACTTTGGGATGAATTTTCCAGATTGAATAACCGGATTTTCTCCAGATATAAGAGAACGTTAAATCCTGGGCCAAGCATGCATCCCAGGGAAATCATTCGTAAAGCGGAGCAATTGACTGAGGAAATCAAGAAACTTTCTGGTCAGCCAACCACTTATGAATTGATCAATCAGGCCAAAAAAATTCAGGAAGAATGGAAAAAACTTCCGATGAGGAAGCCAAAAGAGGTAAATCTTACGGCTAGATCCTATCAATTCTTCATGGACATCGTTTTTGAAAAAGCTTTTTTGGAAAAATTAGTTCATGGAAAATATTCCGACTTTGATGAAAAACCTGCTGATGAGCAAAAACATATTAAAATCGCTTTAATTAAAGATTTACTGCACAGGGATCAAACTGAGCTAGATACTGTTCAAAGCAATTCTGAAAATTTTCGCGTTCAAACTCAGGATTTTGAGATAATGATGAGAAAAAAACTCTCTGGACTGAAAAGAAAAGTTGATGTAAAAAATTATATTTTAAGACAACTTTCTTTTAATTAAGGAGTACTTGATTACATATCTGAAAAAAAAGATAATTTTGCAACCCTATTAATATCCGGAACACCTATTAATTAAATAAACACTATGTACTGGACACTTGAACTTGCCTCTTATTTAGAAGATGCTCCTTGGCCTGCAACTAAGGATGAATTAATTGATTACGGCATCAGATCTGGCGCACCACTAGAAGTGGTTGAGAATCTCCAGGAATTAGAAGATGATGGCGAACCTTATGAAACAATTGAGGAGATTTGGCCGGATTATCCGACCAAAGATGACTTCTTCTTCAACGAGGACGAATATTAAAAATGAAGCCCCAAGATTCGGGGCTTTATACTTTTCATAAACCTAACACCTGCCTGAGTCTGGAATATCCCGATTTACTTACTGGCACTTGTTCCCCATTTCTAAGTTTGACTAGAAAATTTTCTCGTTCATAGGGTTCGATCTGTGTTACTTCGTTTAAATTGACCAAGTAAGATCTGTGGACTCTTGCAAATTTAGAAGGATCTAAAGCCTCCTCAAGAGACTTCATTGTCATTTTCTTGAGGTATTTACCATCCTTGCAATGGATCGCTATGTAATCATCCTCCGCCTCAAAAAAAGTAACATCCTTGATGGGGATGATCTTTATTTCATTTTTCACCCGCACCACTAAACGATTAGTCTTTTCAGCTAGTTGATTTATTGCATTTTGATCTATGCTGGATGATTGATTTAAAAACCGCTCAATCGCCTGATTAAATCTTTCTTGAGAAAATGGTTTTAATAAATAATCAATTGCCATCGAATCGAACGCCTTCAAAGCAAATTGATCAAATGCGGTTGTGAATATTACAGCGGGCGGTTCATCCAATAGCTCCAGCATTTCAAAGCCGGTAATTTTAGGCATTTGAACATCCAGAAATATTAAATCCGGCTTATACTTCTGAATCGCTTTTATTCCCTGAAAACCATCATGGCAAATTTCCAAAAATTCAAATTGAGGAAATGCTTTTAAATACTCCTCAACAATGGATGCCGCTAAAGGCTCATCATCTATAATCAATGTTTGGATCATTTCAATTGTGGAATTTTAAGGGTTACTGTAAATCTTCCTTCCTTTGAGTTTGTATTTAACAAATCAGATCTTCCAAATAGTAATTCCAGCCTTCTATTTACTGAACTTAAGCCAAAACCAACTCCTTTTGATGGGGAACTTTCTGGGTCAAAAGGGTTCTCAATCTGGATAGTCAAATAATTTTGATCCTTAAAAGTGGATACAAGAATATCCACATCTCCGGTAAGCCCATATAAACCATGTTTAATCGCATTTTCCAGTAATGGCTGAATGAGCAACTGTGGAAGCTTCATATCCTTGGAAAGCTCCTCAGAATTGATCTGCACGTGCAGCCTATGACCAAATCTTACCCGCTCAATATCCAGATACATTTTTAAATAACTCAATTCCTCTGTCAAGCTTACCCAAACTTTATGATCCTTCCGAATTGTCCCTCTCAGAAAGTCTGAAAGTTGTAAAACCATTTCTCTTGCTTTCTGAGGCTGAGAAACTACCAAAGCACTGATAGAATTTAAGCTATTAAATAAAAAATGAGGTTGTAATTGTTGCCGGATAGAATTGAGTTCCACTTCCCTCGAAAGCTCATTTATGCTGGCCTCTCTTTTTTGTGTTTCTTCCTGTATTTCCAATTTTGATACGACCAAAGCTATCACAGAAATCAAAATTTCAGGAATTGCAAGAAATGCCCAACGCAAGAAAAAACTATTTTTCAGCATCTCCAGATATTGAGTTTCCTCTCCGAACAGCCATTTTAGAATAAAATTATGAGTGATGACTCCTACAAAACTTAAAAAAAGAGGAATGATGACGAGTAACCAGCTGTTGGATCCTTTTGGAATATAAAAGCCAAAAATTAATTCCAAAACGAAAATCCCACTCAGAAATATTCCTGTAAAAGCCAAAGCATCTGGCCAAGCTATTTCAAATTCCACCCCAAAGTCCTTAAGAATAAAGAAACATCCCAGAAACCACGCGATCGCAGTTCCTGAGATGATGTATTTTACATACTGGGGTTTCGAAAAAGCTTTAAAAATCAAGACCTCTTGAATTTAACAGTTTATGATTTATTCTTAATAGGATTTAATTTCCAAACCTCCAAAAAGAACAGTTCCCTTCAATATCAATACTTTATCTGGGTCGATGGCGGTTTCCCGATAAATCCTCTTATCATCGATTCCCGCAGCAATATTGCTAACTTCAGTTCGGATGTCCCAATGAGATGGTACAATAAGTTTCATTCCACCAAAAATCACATCTACTTGAATGGTGACAGATCCTTGAATATCCGCTTGAGTCAAATCTAGGTCGATTCCTCCAAAGGCTGCGGTTAATTTACCACCCTTCAGATTTTTACTCATTATTCTTTTATTCACCCCACTTAAAATGGCATCAATATTCAATGTGTCGGAAAATGATGAACCCGACATATTTCCGAGGTTAGATTTTGATCCAGATGCAAAGGAGCTATCTGAACTAGTAGGCTCACTCTTTACTTCTTCTGCATAGGTTCCGTCTGGGTTTTTCTTTTGATTTACCTGCCATTTAGCCTGAATATCACGAATAAGATCTTGTTCTTTTTTCTTTTTTGTGATCAAGTAAACACCCAAAACAATCAATGCTACAGGTAGAATATACCGATCCAAACCAAAATCCAGATCGAACTCATTCTTTAAAAGAAAATAGGAACCTAAAGCTAAGATGAAAGCACCAAACAAACTTTTAAACTCGTGCTTGATTAGAGTAAATACGCCTATGACAATTAAAATCATGGGCCAGGTAAGTACCCAAGCCGGTATGAAAATACCTACTTTTTTAAGAAGCAATAGGACTCCTATCGCTAAAATTATAAATCCGAAGACGATACCGCCGTCATTTCTAGGTGAAGAATATCTTTTCATGAGAGTATTTGTTTAAAATTGATGATCAAATGTAGATCATACAGCTCCTCTCTGAAATGACAATTAGGCCAACTCAATCAAAAAGTCGGTAAGCACCACAAAAAAGTCGGTGAAAGTGTAAGGCTTAATTCTTTTTCTTTTTGGAAAGAAGAAACTCACCATAATCCATATCCTCTGGAGTTGTTATTTTAATATTTTCCGGATTCCCCGCTATTAAAGAAACCTGCCAACCTTGGTGTTCATAAACGGTGGCATCATCTGTAAATTGTTGTATTTCTGTTACTTGAAATGCCTTTTTTATCCTTGCGAGTTGAAAAGTCTGAGGAGTCTGTACCAGCCTAAAATATTGTCGTTCCTGATACCTCGAGTTCCCATCATCTGAAAGTTTACGAATAGAATCTTTTAGTGCTACTACGGCAATTGCACTTCCCGATTTTTCTGCCTCAGAAAATGAATTTAATATTACATCCTTGCTTACAAAAGGCCTCACCCCGTCATGGATTGCTACCAATCCTTCCACCCAGGTTATTTTATCGAGGCCATTTCTTACCGATTGAAATCGAGAATTACCTCCAGGGACAAGATCATGAGGTATTTTAAATTGAAATTCGTCACAAAGCTCCTTCCAATAATTAAAATCAGAATCTGGAATTACCAAAATCAACTTCATCGAAGGATCTACAGTATAAAAAGTTGAAAGAGTATGCATCAAAATTGGTTTACCTCCAATAGGTAAATATTGTTTGGAAATAGAACTACCCATCCGTGTTCCCTTGCCTCCAGCAACAATAACCACTGCTTTATTCATTTTGAGAATTTTGCGATAAAAATATCCATTACATTCTTAGAAAATATATTCTGTAAATTATCAAACTGTAAAGGAATAAAAAAAGCTCCCAAAATCGGGAGCTTTAAACTTTAGAGGATTAACATGGCGTCTCCATAGGAGAAGAAGCGATATTTTTCCTTGATGGCTTCTTTATATGCCTTCATTACCAAATCATACCCTCCAAATGCCGATGTAGTCATCAATAAAGTTGACTCTGGTAAATGGAAATTCGTAATCAAAGCATTAGCAATCTTAAATTCGTAAGGAGGAATGATAAATTTATCAGTCCAGCCAGCACTCGCCTTCAATCTGCCATTCGCTGTAACAGATGATTCGACTGTTTTAAGGGAAGTAGTACCCACTGCAACAACACGCTTCTTTTCATCCAACGCCTTGTTTACCAGGTTCACTGTTCCTTCTGGAATACTGTAGTTTTCTGAGTCCATCTTGTGCTTAGTCAAATCTTCTACATCTACCTGACGGAATGTACCAAGCCCAACATGAAGCGTGATTGGAGTAACTTCAACCCCTTGGAGCTCTAATCTTTTTAACAAATGCGGAGTAAAGTGAAGCCCAGCAGTAGGAGCAGCTACGGCACCTACGTTTTTAGCAAAAACAGTTTGATATCTTTCTCTGTCTTCAGCTTCTACTTTTCTTTCGATAAACTCTTTCAACAATGGAGTTTCTCCCAAAGAGTCGATTGTTTTGTGAAACTCTTCTTCAGTTCCATCAAATAAGAATCTGATCGTTCTACCTCTTGATGTCGTATTATCAATTACTTCAGCAACAAGATCTGAATCGCCAAAATATAGCTTGTTACCAACTCTGATTTTTCGAGCAGGATCTACAAGAACATCCCAAAGTCTCAATTCAGGATTGAGTTCTCTAAGTAAAAAAACTTCAATTTCGGCACCCGTTTTCTCTTTGTTTCCGTAGAGTCTAGCAGGAAATACCTTTGTATCATTTGTGACAAAAACATCTCCTTCACCAAAATATTCAATGATATCTTTGAAAACTCTGTGTTCGATTTTCCCGGTATCTCGGTGCAATACCATGAGACGGGATTCATCGCGGTTTTCTGATGGATAAAGAGAAACTAGTTTTTTTGGAACGTCAAATTTGAAATCTGATAATTTCATAGGAAAGCTTTAGTAGTCTGAGCTTGATTTGTTTGATTTAGATTAACTCTAAAAAATGCAAAGATAATAACAATAATGCCCAATTTCAGCTATCTTAACAAATTGTTTTAACCAACTATAATAAAGTATGCTCTTTTTCCAATTGACTTGGGAGAGTTTTCGGTTTGCATTCTCTGCATTAAAAGCCAATATAACCAGAACTATCCTTTCACTCTTAGGAGTAACCATAGGGATTTTTGCCATTATCGCAGTATTTACTTTGGTAGATTCCCTAGAGAATAATATAAAATCTTCCTTTTCCTTTCTAGGTACAAATGTGATGCGAGTGGATCGTTTCCCATTTGCAAGTGGACCACAGGATTACCCTTGGTGGAAATATTTCAGAAGACCTCCCGGATCTTTATCTGAGTATAAATTTTTGGAAGAAAGATTAAAATCTGCTCAGGCAGTTACTATTTCAGCATCTGCAGGAACTACTGTACAAGCCGGAAGTAATGCCTATCAGGGTATGCAGTTGACAGGGATTGAATATTCCTATCAGGATGTATACGAGTTACCTTTAGAAGAAGGGAGGTATTTTCTAGAGTCAGAAATCAATGCTTCCAGAAACTTGGCTATTGTCGGAAGAAAAATCGCGAATACCCTCTATCCAAACCTCCCAATTCTTGGAAAAGAAATAAAGATAAAAGGACTTAAATTCACTGTAATTGGTGTTTTCGAAGAAGAAGGGGAAGGTCTTTTTGATGCACCCTCAAAAGATGAAGCCTGTATTATCCCTTATGGAGCATTTACTAAAATGTTTTATACTGGAAGAAATGGAGTGGAGCCAACGATCGCTGCGAAAGGAAAAGAGGAGGATATTGGTCTCGTATCTTTAGAAAACGAACTTACGGGGTTAATCAGGGCAAAAAGAGGACTCAAGCCCACACAAGAAGACAACTTCGCATTAAATAAAACCGAGTTTGTCCAAAATGCGATCGGGTCCATTTTTGACGTAATCTCAATCGCAGGGTGGGTTATCGGAGGTTTTTCTATTTTAGTTGGTGGATTCGGTATTGCAAATATTATGTTTGTTTCTGTAAGAGAAAGAACCAATATCATTGGAATTCAAAAATCTTTAGGCGCAAAAAATTACTTTATCCTCTTCCAATTCTTATTTGAAGCGGTATTTTTAAGCTTAATCGGTGGAATAACAGGGATTTTGATTGTATTCGGATTGAGTTTTATTCAGCTAGGAAGTTTAGAACTCATCTTATCTTTTAAAAATATTATTCTAGGGCTTGGAGTTTCTTCTATTATAGGAGTGGTTTCAGGAATTGTCCCAGCTACCTTAGCGGCAAGAATGGATCCAGTAGAAGCAATCAGAACTGCGTAAGAAAAGATCAAGAAAAAGCCCCCAAAAAGTTAAACACTGATTGGGGGCTTTTTTAATTAGCGCTCCTCACAAAGCGGTAAGTTTTTATATTATTCTTTTAGCTCCTTTTCAGAAACATCACCCAATCCTGCCGCCGCTTTTATTTTTATTTCAAGCTCTTCCATTAATTCAGGATTATCTAATAATAGATTTTTAACCGAGTCTCTTCCCTGACCCAATTTTTCTCCGTTATATGAAAACCAAGAACCAGCTTTCTTGATAATTTCAAATTCTACACCCAAGTCAATTATTTCTCCCACCTTAGAAATTCCTTGACCATACATGATGTCAAACTCTACTACTTTAAAAGGAGGTGCCACTTTATTTTTCACAACTTTGACACGGGTTCTGTTACCAAGAATATTATCCGCACTTTCTTTAATCTGGCCAATTCTTCTGATATCAAGCCTAACGGAAGCGTAAAATTTCAATGCATTACCACCGGTTGTTGTTTCTGGGTTTCCAAACATCACCCCAATTTTCTCTCTCAGTTGATTGATAAAAATGCAAGAACAACCCGTTTTATTGATTGCACCTGTGAGT
The DNA here is from genome assembly GCF_024642405.1 of Algoriphagus sp. Classification (GTDB taxonomy): domain Bacteria; phylum Bacteroidota; class Bacteroidia; order Cytophagales; family Cyclobacteriaceae; genus Algoriphagus. The sequence goes on from NZ_JAHEBC010000085.1 coordinate 10,035, forward strand.
TTACGAAGAGCCTGAGACATCAGTCTGGCTTGTAAACCCATTTTGGAGTCTCCCATATCCCCTTCCAATTCACTTTTTGGAACTAAGGCGGCTACGGAGTCAATCACGATAATATCAATCGCTCCTGAACGAATCAAATGCTCTGCAATTTCCAATGCTTGCTCTCCGTTATCAGGCTGGGATATTAACAAATTTTCAATATCGATCCCCAGCTTTTCGGCATAGGTTTTGTCGAATGCATGTTCAGCATCAATAAACGCAGCTAAACCTCCTGCCTTTTGGGCTTCGGCAATGCAATGCATGGTCAACGTGGTTTTACCAGAGGATTCTGGACCGTAAATTTCTATCACTCGGCCACGAGGAATTCCTCCCACACCAAGAGCCATATCAAGCCCAAGAGAACCAGTGGAAATTGCCGGAACATCCAGTACTTTGTTGTCGCTAAGCTTCATTACAGTACCTTTTCCATAGGTTTTCTCCAATTTATCGATCGTAAGTTGAAGAGCTTTAAGTTTTTCTGCGTTATTACTCATGAGTTTTCGTTTAAAAGAATCTTTAGTAGGTGAAATTAACTAATCAACATGCTATTACCAAAGGAGAATTAGCCATTGTTTTCGAAGGCCAAATTCGTAATTTTATTCACCAAACGACTCTTTTTTTCGTAATACCTTTTAAGAAATTTGATTTTCGTCAGGTATTGTCAATAAAATTTATGAGAAGACTTTCTGTACTTTTTTACGTTTTAGTGTTCCTGTGGAGTTCAAATGCCTTTTCACAACAAAATCCCATTAATGATGCATTCACATTTGGGGAGGAATTGAACTTCGAGGTGAGTTATGGTTGGCTAAATTTAGCTGACGCAAAACTGGAAATTAATCGAAGAAGTCACACTCAGAATAATCGCCCTCATTATAAAATTGATGTATTTGGAAAAACGAAAGGTGCCGCTACAATTTTTGGTAGAGTGAATGATAACTGGGGTACTTACTTGGATACAAGCACGATTCATCCCTCTGTTTTTTACCAGCATATTGAGGAAGGCAAGTATAGAAAACATGAGAAAGTTTCATTTGACCAGAATAATAATAAGGCGCTGGTTGAAGTTTTCGAAAAAGATAATCGCACCTTAAAAAGCGTGAAAGAATATGATTTGCCGGGACGGATACAGGATATTGTCAGTGGGTTTTATTATTTGAGGACTTTGGATCTCGATGAATTAAAGAAAGGTGAGACTGTTTTAATCAGGGGCTTCTTTGATAAAGAGATATATAACATAAAGTTAATATACGAAGGTACTGAACGGCTGGAAACTGAGATTGGAGAAAAAGAAACCTATATTTTCTCTCCACAAATCCCAAAGAACAAATTATTCCGTGGAGACTATCCAGTAAAAGTATGGGTTACTAAGGATCAGAATAAAATCCCTGTTAAAATTAAGGCTAACTTATTTTTAGGCTCCTTAAATTTTGATATTATCAATGCAAAGGGTTTGCGAAACAATTAATTAAGACAGGGATAACCTTCCCTTAACCTTAGCAAATAGAAGCAGAATAATTACTGGGATTTGTCAATCTTTTGACTCAAAACCTATTTTTTATTTGGTACGAGTCTTTAAATATTCCTTATTTTTAAACTCATTATTAATTAATGCTAGCATGGGCGATAAGCAAAAAATCAAAGTTCTCGTAGTTGACGATGAGCCAGACATCGTAGAGATCCTTAAATATAATCTACAAAAAGAAGGCTATGATGTAGCCACTGCAGAAGATGGTTTGAAAGCTGTAAAAGTTGCTTCCAAATTTTTACCTGATGTAATATTATTAGATATAATGATGCCTGGTCAAGATGGTGTAGAAACCTGCTTACAAATCAGGGAGATTCCGGAACTCAAAAATGCATTTATAATTTTTCTAACTGCCAGAATGGAAGAGTACTCCGAAGTAGCAGCCTTTGATGTGGGTGCGGACGATTACATTACCAAACCTATAAAACCAAGGGCTTTGATGAGTAGGATTGCCGCATTATTTAGAAGAGAATCCAAAAAAGAGCAGGAGCAAATTCAGATTAAAATCAAGGATCTTATCATTGACAGAGGCAGTTATACCATTGATAAGGCTGGAAAAACAATCACACTGCCAAAGAAGGAATTTGAATTATTGTATTTCCTCGCTAAAAACCCTAATATGGTTTTCAGTAGAGATGAACTTCTCCAAAATATCTGGGGAGCAGATGTATTTGTACTTGCCAGAACAGTGGATGTACACATCAGAAAAGTCAGAGAAAAAATTGGAGAAGACTATATTACTACTGTTAAAGGAGTAGGATACAAGTTCGATCTAGGCTAATATGCTTACAAATTCCCGTGGTATTGCATTTATTTTAGCATTAGCTATCAGCGTGATGGTGGCTGCTTTTTTATCATTACTAGAGTCCACAAACTCTACAATATTGCTGGTAGCCGGAGGTATTTCATTTTCTGTTACTTTTTTGCTTACTAATATCACGTTGGAATTTTTAGTCTTTAGAGAAATCGGGAATGTCTACACACTTTTAGAAAAAATACAAAAGAAGGACTTTTCCGAAATCAGCGATAAAACTTCAAAATCATCTATTTCTCCTCTCAGAAGGATCAATAAGGTGATAAATTCTTATGCTTTGACGAAGCAAAAAGAAATTGAAGCTCTTCAAAAAAATGCCGAATTCAGACGGGAATTTATTGCCGATATTTCTCATGAGTTAAAAACACCGATTTTTGCTACACAGGGTTATATCCTCACTTTATTGGATGGCGCTATTGATGATAAGCAAGTGAGAATGAAATTTCTGAAACGTGCAGCAAAGAGCCTAGACTCCCTGGATGTATTAGTTCAGGATCTTCTAACTTTAAACCAAATGGAAAGCGGGGTAATCAAATTCACTTTTACCCAGTTTGATTTAAAAGACTTGATTACCGAAGTCATTGATCAACTAGAGCACAAAGCTTCCAAAAGAGATGTTGAGATTGTTTTTGAATACGAGGAAGGAAAAAGCTATGTCACCTCCGCTGACCGACAAAAAATCTACCGTGTCTGTCAAAACCTGATTTTCAATGCTGTCAAATACAATAATAATAAAGGTGAGGTCAAAGTAGATCTGAAAACAAGCAAAAACAGTATTCAGGTAGACATTAAAGACGATGGCCAAGGAATTCCTCCAGAAGATTTAAAAAGAATTTTTGAGCGGTTTTACCGAGTAGAAAAGAGCCGAAACAAAAAAGAAGGCGGAACCGGATTGGGATTAGCGATCGTGAAGCATATTCTGGAAGGGCACAAAAGCAAGATATCTGTGAGTTCTACCGTTGGCAAAGGATCGATTTTTAGTTTCTCGTTGCCTTTGGTGAAAGTAAATTCTTTAACAGAAAAAGAAAAGGCAGCAACTAGCTAAACATTAATTGAATGTAGATTTTTTAGAGGATATTTTTTCACTACTTTTGCAGCCTCAATTGAAGAGGCAGGAGAATCCATGAAGAAAGTAGATTTTGAAAATCTTATTCTGTTTGAAAACGAGGATTACCTGGTAATCAATAAACCGCCGTATTTATCAAGCTTAGACGATAGACACGAAGCGCAGAACATCTTAGACTTAGCCAAGGCATACACCTCCGATTCACAACTGTGCCATAGATTGGATAAGGAAACTTCAGGATGTCTAGTGATTGCCAAGAATCCAGTGGCCTACAGGCATTTGGCCATGCAGTTTGAAAACAGAAAAGTAGACAAAGTCTATCATGCAGTGGTAGAGGGAATAAAGGAATTCAGCGATGAGCTGGTAGACCGAAACCTTATCGCTACAAAAAAAGGAATTGCCAAAGTCAGTAAAGAGGGAAAGTCAGCGCAGACATTTTTCAATACATTGAAAACATATTATGCGCATACTTTGGTGGAATGCATACCTGTCACTGGCAGACTGCATCAGATCAGAGTTCATTTGGCTTATCTTAAATCTCCTATTTGTGGGGATACTTTATATGGCGGTAGACCTTTGTTACTTTCTTCACTCAAACGCCGATTCAATCTAAAAAAGGACACAGAAGAGTTGCCCATCATGCAGCGGGTTTCTCTACATGCCTTTTCTATAGGATTTGAAGGATTAGACGGTAAAAAACTAAAAATTGAGGCTCCCTACCCGAAAGATTTTCAGGTGTTGGTCAATCAGTTAGAAAAAACTGCCCGATAATCATTTCTTAAAAATAAAAAGCATGAAAATCAAACTCCTGAGAGGGTTTTTGAGCTAAGACCATGAAAATTAGGACTTAGTATTGAAAATATTTTGGATCAAAAACAAAATACTTCTATCTTTGTGTCCCTTTTTGAGGGTGAAATAAATTTAACAAGCTAAAAATTAAACAGTTACACAGTGG